>CAJQQW010000398.1 GCA_905480565.1 uncultured Halioglobus sp.
GGGTATTTTGGTTACATGTGCGGTCGCACCACGCGCCTGGCCCTTGGCTATATCAAAAATGCCGTCAGAGGACGACAGCATTACGACCGGGGTGTTACGCGTGTCCTCCGCGTTTCGAATCAGGGTACAGGTCTGATAGCCATCCAGTTCCGGCATGGTGATGTCCAGAAAAATGAGATCCGGCTTGAAGCGGCGCAGCATGCCAAGCGCCTTGTAGCCATCCTCCGCACACTCCACTTCACACCCCATATTGCGCAGGGTATGAGACATCATCATACGTATCGTTTTGGCATCATCGATGACGGCGATCTTGATACCGTTGAGGTCGTATTGTTCCGTAGCGTCGTTCATTGTCTCCCTCGCAACTCGTACAGTTATGCCAATGGGTTATGTTGCTACAGTATTTGTATTCCACTGGTGTGCGGCAAGGAAAAACTGGAGATTTCTCAAGAAAGTTCGGATCTTTGTCCGGGCATAGCACTAGCAGACCCGTAAAAATTACGTATCTGTCTGTTTTATATGGTTTTTTAACGGCATCACGAAAAGAGTGAACCAGGTCTCAAAAATACACCCTATGCTTGCGCTGGCGCAAACCGGGGGGGGCAAACAGTGCACTACTTGGGGAACATAAAGCTCTTGAACGGCTCCAGGTGACCCGCCTGAAAATCGCGTAATTCGTAAATATTGAACTTTTGCATCAGTGTCAGGCAGCGCTGAAACACCTGATCAGCGTCATAGGCGGTGGGCGGGATGCCGTACTCGTCGGTGATTTGAGCAAATATGGTGGAGGCGATTTCGCGCCGAGTCTGATCCTCCCGGTACAGGGCCTGATTGACGGGGGAAGAAACAATGGGCGAACCATAGACCAGAAATGCCTCCCAGCGTTTTAGATCCTGTCCCTCACCCAGCTGTGCCACCAGAAATTTAACCATGTTGTGCAAGTCCAGGCGGGGCGGCAGCACGTCTTTCTGCAGCCATTTGCGCACATCTGTCTCGCGCCAATCGCTGTTAATCCCTAGCAGGCTTATCACCCGGCCTTCCGCCTGGGGCGGCGCGACATTGGCCAGATCCCACAACATATTCAGCCGAGCCGAAAAACCCAGGCTCAATGGCAGGCTTGAATCTGTAAGCTCGACATACTCACGAGCATACTCTTCCGGGGCTTTGGTCTTCCCAGCCGACGTCGATTGCCGCGCGCCGGTGATCAATTTTCCTGACATGTTCTGTACCCTCTCAAGAGGCCAGCACCTCCCGCAAACGCTTTTGGTAGGTGGGTGCAGACACACCCAGAATACGAGCCCTGCTGGCAGTGCTCAACGATCCGGCTTGTTCAGACAGTTGTGCCAACACCGCATCCCCCACAATCGACAACGGTGAGACCTCGGGTGGCGCAGTTTCCCTGACCCACTCCCATAACAACCGGCGTGGTGCCTGCCAGACGGAACTGCTATTACGTTCTTCTTCACGGTCCTTTATTTTAGGTAACCAGCGGCTAATATTTCGTGCCCGTGTATGCAGGAATTCGGCAGCACGCGGCAGATCTCCGCGATAGCGGTCCAGTGCTGCCAATACAATGTCATCCTGAGCCCAAGCCCCCAATGGCTTAACCATCTCCAGTGACAGCAGGCTGTGCACCGCCTCGCCCAGAGCAACATGCACCGCCTCCAGAGCGGTCGGGGTGTAACTGGTCTCATCACTTTCCGGCGCTAATGCCGCTGTCAAAAAAGGCTGCGACTCGGGCACCAGAGGCGCGCCCTGAGCACTAATCCCCTTGAACAGGCCAAGATCCACAGGCGTCAGCCAGTCCTTGGGGGTCTTGTCCAGCGCGTGCTGAATACATTGGCGCATCTCACTGATATTACCCGGCCAGTCGTATTGCAACATGGCCTGCTCCGCGTCAGGCGTAAAGCCCTTCATATCACGATCGCGCTGCGCACCTTCCTGGCCAAGTAGCTTGTGTGCCCAGCGCAAAACCGCCTGCTTGCGGTCACGAATCGGGGGCACCCGGATGGGATAACCAGCGAAAGCACTGGCCAGCGACTGCGTCAATTCGCCACGTCGCAACAGCGCCTCAAGGGATTCAGGAAACAACGCAATCAACTTCACGCGAGGCATTGCCCTGGGCGGCGTAACGTCGGCCAGCGTTCGGGAGGCAATTTGCCGGGCCAGCTTTTGCTGCGCACCCTCATGCAGCAGGTGTGGTGATTTAAACACCAGCGTTCTTCCCTCGGCGTCTGCGAGTTCCCGGGCTATGCGAGCCTGGGCCGCCTTGCGACTGCGAAAGTCCCGGCAATTGATTGATACAAGCATCTCGCTGGCGGCTCCGGATTCATCATGTATCACCTGGGCAACATACATCTTGCCGGTGCCCGCCTCTCCGATGATAGCAACAGGAAGGTCGAGTCCAGCGAGAAAAATAGCCTGGTCCACCGCGCCCTCCATATTATCCACCACGTAGCCGTCGATACCCTTTTCGATTGGCGCAACAGGAGGCGCGGTCGAAACAGAGGCTATCGGCTTCTCAAGCGGCTCTTCGCGAACCTCGGGCCGATCGCCGAAGCGCGCACTGGCATAAATTCCGCCAGAACTGGCCAGGCGACCGCCAACCAGTGCACTGTCGCGCGCGCCCGCATACCGAATAATCTCACCCTCACCAGTGTATTGTGCAAGCGCCAGGGAGGTACTGGCTGCCCAAAGCGTGGCAACCCCGCTGGAGTCGCCTGAGCGATTCGCCAGCCCGATGCACAGACGGCCACCTGCGGCAATAAAGCCAGCGTCCGCGTGCTCACGGCGCAGGTGAGACAAGAGTGCCAGGCAGATATCCTGCGCTTCTTCACCGCGGGTCTGATCGAGACGGATCGCTATCGCGGACGCCACCGGCAACGCAATTTCATCCCGCTTGCGCAGGATACCCCGCAGACTGGCGTACATGGCCGACATCAAGCGGACGAATTCATCTGTAGCGGCAGCACCGTCGAGAGAAACACTATCGAGACCGAGGACCGCCGCCGTGTCCCCGGGCGACAGTGCAGCAGCGAGGCTGGACTGTGTATCACCGATTAGCTCCCATAGAAACAAATCCCGCCCTGCTGTCTCTCCCGCACTACAGGGCGCCAGCAAGCCCGCAAGGATGGTGTCTCGACCTCCGGGCAGGTTGATGACAAACGGAGGTATTTTCACATGGCCATCAAGTTGCAGGGCCTGTGCAAGAATCAACTCGCACCCTTTCCGACAATGAATGACACGGGGCCACGCTTGTCCCTGCAACCGAGAGAGCTCGGCTCCCAAGAGACGGACCGCCGAGCTGTTCGCATCGATGATATCGCCGCTAATCGCATCGATCGAAAGACACGCCTCATCGAGTCTTTCACGCACCACCATTATCTATCCACCTTGCCAGAACATAGCTAAGCAACTTCCGCGCCCACCCCGGGCGGGTTTTTCTCCAATTCTGCAAACTGTCGCATGGCATAGTCGACCCTGTGCTCGCTGCGAAAGCGCCGGTTCAATGTCAGTCCTTCTATGTGCCGCAGACGCGGTAACAAGCCACGCCCGTTGGCGATCTGTATGGCGAGCCCTGGCCGGGCGTTGAGTTCCAGCAGTTGAGGGCCCTGAAATCTGTCCAACACGATATCAGTACCGATGTAGCCCAAGCCGGTCATATCGTAACACTGGGACGCCAGCAGGAGGATATCGCGCCAACCCTCTATGTGAATATCGCCAAGGGCCTGCCCGGTATCAGGGTGCATACTGACGGGGCGGCCGAACTGCGCGGCGTAAAGACAGCGACCCGTATCCAGCGCCAAGCCAACACCCACCGCGCCCTGGTGCAGATTCGCCTTGCCATCGGAGGCGTGCGTAGACAGCCGTAACATCGCCATCACGGGATAACCTTTGAAAACGATGATGCGTATATCGGGTACACCCTCGTGTGAATACCCCGCAAAACACTCGTCGAAGGCTATCAGATCCTCAACAATTGCCACGTCTGGAGACCCTCCAAGAGAATACAAACCCGCCAGGATATTACTCATATGCCTGCGAATATCACTGATTGAAACCTCGGTGCCGGAGCTGCGAACGAACTGATCGCCATGCCGCCCGGTCACCACCATGATGCCCTTGCCACCAGATCCCTTGGCCGGCTTCAAGGCGAAGTGCTCAAGTCCCTCAAATTCCTGCTCAATGTGGCTGATTTCATGTTGCTCACGCACAACGAAGCGCAACAGGGGGGTCGGAACACCGTATTCCTGTGCCAGCAGTTTGGTCTGTAACTTGTTATCGACCAGCGGAAATAATTTGCGGTCATTGTAACGGTTGATGAAATCGACATTGCGACAATTCATGCCGAGCATGCCATAATTTTTCAGTTGTTTTCGAGAAACCCACGCTCTGCCCATCAGAGGTCGTCCATTGCTCTAAAGCGCCACAGTTCAGACAGTTTATATCCTGTATATTGCCCCATCGCCAAAATGGTGGCCAGCAGCACCAGGTTAAGCTCCGGGAAATTAAAGGACAGATGCACCAGCAGCGGGTTCTGCATCAGCAAGTAGGCAAGTACCGCAACCAACAAGCTGCCCCCACCCTGCTTCAACACCTCTGATGAGCCGTCCTCCTCCCACAGGATCGACATACGCTCGATCGTCCAGGCGATAATGATCATGGGGAAGAACGTAATAGTCATACCCGTGCTGAAACCCAACTGGTAGCCAACAATACTAAGGGCAGATATGAGAAAAACCACCAGCACAATCAGTGTAGCGATCCGTGCCACCAGCAAAAGGTTCAGACGCGAGAGGTAGCTGCGCAGGGCAAGGCCCGCGGCGACAATCAGCACGAAGCTGACCAAGCCTGCAATCAGCGAGGTCTGCAGGAACGCCAACGCAATCAGAACCGGCATAAATGTGCCCGACGTCTGCAAGCCAATGATAACCCGCATGAACACCACCACTGCCGCGCCAAGTGGCAACAGCAGTAGTAGTTTGAACATACTTTGCTCCTCGATCGGCAGACGCTGAACCCCCAGCCGGGAAAACAGCCCCTCACCGTTGCTGGCGCGGGCCAGCTGGTTCGCGGAGATCGTTTGTCGAATCATCGAAAACTGCACACGGGATTTTGAACCACCAATAACATCCAGCACCGACGCGCGGCCTCGGGTCCACACCAGGAAATCTGCGGGCAAACCCACCGCACCGGTGCGCGGATCCACCAGCAACCACTCGCTACCAGTGTAAAATTCAACCAAACGCGACAGCGTCTGTCGGCGGCGGGCATCTTCCAGATAAAGACCCTTGACGGAGCGCGTCGCAATGTCAGCGCGCTCTAACAGGTGCATAATAAGATCTGAGCGCTGCTCGGCCCCGGAGCGCAACAAGGCTGCGTTCTGGGACGTCGCACTGTCAAGCAGCTTGATCAATTCCCGAGTCAGGCTCTGGGGAGAGCTGGAACGCTCGCGGGCCACCTTAAGCAAATCCCTCGCTGCCAATTCACGCGCCTCATCCCAGTATACGATTCTCGACTGGTCGAGCGGGGGATCATTGGCGTGGTTATCATCCCGATTTTCGGACTCCACCAGCTGCGCGCTGTAGTAAAGAGACTGCTCACCCGATGCCTCGCGCCGGGTCCACTCCGCGCGTCGACTGCGGCGCTCTGTCAGGATCGCAAAGCCGTACCCCGGGGACGCGGCCTGTTCCGCGAAAAGCTCATAGCCCGGCATCTGATCCTCAGGTAAAGCGAGACTAGCGGTGACGGCACCACCATCCGCATCAAAGTCAATACGCGCCTCCACCAACCAGACAGACTTCTCCTGCCCCGGCAAAAACGGGGTCCCGGTAACTACGTGGCGCGCAATCGCCAGTATCACGCCGCCCAATGCCAACAGCATCAGGACAGCGAAGAAACCGCGCTTTTGGTTCACTGCGCAGTCTCGGTACTGGTCCGGGGGCGAGTATAGGGGGCAATATTTTTACGGCTGACATCCACCACTATTACGTCGTTGAGAACACTGCGTCCGATCTGGGCTTGGTAACCATTGTGTGTCCGTTCAGAGAGGATAAACTCCACCGTTTGAGGGAAGGGACCAATAACCACCCTCATCCGGACCAAGGGACGACGTCGAGTTTCGCCGGAAACCGTTTGCACCATCCCCACCATACGCTGAACCCGACGTTCTACGCGAACAGACTCCCCCGAGACCGGATTCACCACATTAAAGCGCACCCAGCGTTTGCCATCCCGTTCAAACAATTCAATATCTCGCACACTCAGTACCGAGGTATTCGCGCCGGTGTCTATCCTTGCAGCCAGAGCAAACCCCAGATCACTTATCCAGATGGATTCCACACTGCCCACCACGGTTTTACCCGCGATCCTCTCTACTTCCGGACAGGCCTGAACCGGGGAACACTCGGCAGCAACCGGAGCCAGAGTCTGAGCAATACCGTCCCCTAGACGCTGGATATCACGCTGCTGCGCCTCCAGTCGACGCCCGTATTCGCGCAAGAGTGCGTCGGCTTCAGCCTGATTGACCAGTGATTGATCCGCCTTTGCCATTAATTGCGCAAGCCGTGGGTCGCTGCCTGACTGCTCGCCAACTAGCGGCGCGCAAGCAGCTGACAGGGACAGCAACACGATCCACAGGGGCAGGCTATAGATATCACGGTTTGGCATAGTGCTTTGCACTGAAACAGGCTGGCAGTTTGCGAGTCGTCACTCTAACGACCGCGCCCACGAAAGTAAATTCCCCCTACAAAGGCTCAGGAGACATCTACCGGACCGGTCCTCGACCAGAGCAGATTGAAAACTCGCCGCGCAATGCGCCAACCCGCTGATGTGCGCCTCAACTGATCCTGGTAGAGTATGCCCATATCGATTTTGCAGACTTCACCTCCATCCTTCCGCAAGTGCGAAGCAAGGCAGTAGGTTTCGCCCTCGGCCACATCGCCATCGACCTCGTAGAGTGTATTGAACACCTGATGCAAGGTCGTCGTGTATGTTTCCAGGGCGAGCATCATCTCCTGAATATGCGCAAGGGAGCGGACCTCGCGCCCGGAATAATCGAAAACAGCATCCTCGCAGAACACGTCAGCAAACCCGGAATAGTGCTTGCGATCGGCGCATCTGGCGTATTGGTACATAAGCCGCTGTATCGCCACGTGGTCTTCAACGGTAATCGTCATCTGGTTTCCTTTTTGTGGATTTTGCCCAAAATTCGCGCAAAGGTGTCGGCCTCCTGTGCGCCCTGCACCAGATACTGTTGTTGAAAAAAAAACGCGGGGACAGCGTGGATATCACGCTCACGCCACTGCGCTTGCTGCTCCCGCACCGTTTCAGCAAAGCGTGCCTCATTGAGTACAGATTTCGCTTCGCCCGAATCGAGCCCGACAGAATCCGCGACATCGACCAGCAGCTGTATATTGTCGACATCACCACGATGACTGAAGAAGGTCTCGAACAGGGCCATTGCCAGTTCGTTTTGCAACCCCTGCACACCTGCCCAATGCAACAACTGGTGGGCGCGAAACGTATTCACCATACGCATGTCGTCATAATAATCGAAACGAAAATCCAGTGCTTCGCCCAGTTCAACAAACCTGCGTCGGGTACTTTGACTCTGTGCTGCACCAGCGCCGTACTTCTGCGCGATATGCTCGCGCAGATTTTGCCCTTCCGCCGGCATCTGTGGATTTAGCTCAAATGGATGCCAGCGGATCGAAGCCTCAAATTGATCCCCTGTGCTCCGTAATGCTTTCATCAATTGCTTGTAGCCAACAATACACCAGGGACAAACCACATCCGAGATGATATCCACCTGTAGTGGCAGCGGGGATTGATTCGATGACATTTTGTCTCCATCGCTCTCGCTCGTAGTGCCCATGTTAAAGCCTTGCGCCGGAGCATGCGAGACCCAGCCGCCAAAGTGAACGCTACGCATAAATATGGCAGGCGTGTGCGTCTGGCAAACGACACCGCGGCTAACGTAAACGGAGAACTGGAGCACATCTCTGGGAAAATCTGGCGTTTTCGCCTGAATTGGGTTTGTTTTACACAGCGGCGCTGCTACAAAGAATACTCAGTTCAACATAACGGTGCATGACAATTCTCACAACAGAGCCGGTGGCACATTCGCAGAGGTACCACAATGAAATTACTTGAACACTCGGCGCAGGGCGCCACGATCCAGTTAAATCAGCGAGAGCTATTACTGATCATGGCCCTGGTGCAGGAGGGCAGAGAATCCTTTGGCTGCAATACCAACAGTGGTCGCGCGCTGGACGAGTTGATCAGTCAGGCCAACGTACTGGTCGAGACAGCCCGAAGGGACAGCCTGCTGAACAGGCTTGAGTGCCCCCGGATCAGTACCGTGGTAAACCCGCGACACGGACTGTCCCGAGACGCTTCCAACGGTTAACCCCTCCCACCCGCCGGCCCACTTCGCTGGCCGAAGAGTGCCATTGAGCGTATTCTGTTTTTCTTCGACCACCTGGGCACCGTGATCACCGTGTAACCGACGCCTGACGAGTAATCCGTGATGGAGCACACCGCATGAAAGCAAATCCCGATCAGCACCTCGTTGAGCCACCACGGCGGACACGGCCGCCCGTAGTCGAAGCGTTGTTGGTTCTCGGCGTTATTGGCGCGCTAACCTACTGGTATCTGAGTGTGAATACGCGGGGGCCCGATGTGGTTATCGAGGCGCCTGCCCCAATACGGGAAACATTCCGTGAAACCTTGTCAGCCGCACCGGATATCCCAAGGCGCGAGGACAAAGCTGCATCCGGATCGCTCACAACACCGCAAAATCAGGCGGCTGCCAGCAATGCGAACCAACAGCCGACCGCCCAACCAGAGTCACAAGTAGCAACAGTCTCACTGGAAGAAGGCGAAACCAGAGTGCGCGACTTCGTCAATGGACCGGGGGCGACTCTCGGCTTGGATAAGTTAGCTACCAGCCCACACCCCATTGCGACAACAGCGGCGCTGATAGACGGAGCAAGCCGCGGCTTGATTTTGCGCAAAATCCTACCGCTCTCACCACCCTCGGCAGCCTTCAGCGTCAGCGGGGAAGATGATTTTCTTTACATGGCACCGGACAGTTACGAGCGCTATAACAGCTTTGCCAAAACAGTGGCCTCACTGGACAGCAACGACATCGCGGACAGCTTCCACCAATTGCGTCAAGTCTATGAAGCTGCCTACGACCAGCTGGGACTTGATACCGCCGAGTTCGACAATGCCGTTATTCGGACGCTCGATATAGTGCTGGCGACACCCGAGCTAAAAGAACCCATCGCCGTGAAACGAAAATCCGTCGTATACGTTTACGTAGATCCTGCATTAGAAAGCCTCCCTCCACTGCAAAAGCAGTTGTTGCGTATGGGTCCGGAGAATATTCTGCTTATCAAGCAATTTGCTCGGGCCATGCGGAACAGGCTATTAGAGCCCCAAGGGTATTAGATTGACAGAGCAGCCCTGATAGTTACGGCCGCTGCTTCAACTAAGTTGGCGCATTCACTCCGATCAAAGCAGCGCTCGCCACGAGCGCTTATTCGAGCCGCATCCCGTCGAGAATTTGTAACCGACACATGGACTGACATCATCAGGAGGCAGCGAATAGACACGCCCCCCTTATGACGGGAAGATTACGACTCAAAACGGGTCTGCATGAACTGCTATGGAACGCGGTTTGGCCCTCTGCAGGATCTCAAAACCGGTCGCGTAAACGATGGTAAAGCATCTCCGCCGCCATCGCATAACCCCCTAACTTGCGACCCAGAGCTATGCGTCCCGGCGGCACACGCTCGAACATTTCAAGGCGAGCCATGTTGCCCTGCACGGCGTCGCACAGTATATCACCACAGGCATGACTGAGACTCAGCCCATGGCCGCCATAACCCTGGCTATAAAAAACATTCGGCGCGAGGCGACCGAGCAGAGGTACCCGTTTGATCACGACGGCCATTTGCCCGCTCCAGGCATAATCCAACCGTTTATCAGCTAGCGAGGGATACACCGCACGAATCCTGCGGCGCATAGCCTGCCTCGGATCAGCGGGCTCCCGTCCGGTATAGTGGCAGCCCCCGCCAAACAGCAATCTCCGATCTGACGAAAAGCGGAAATAATCCATCACCAGACTTTGGTCGCAGACCGCGATGTTCTGCGGATTGATGGCACTCATCTCCGCCTGAGTCAGGGGCTCAGTGGCCACGATAGACGTGCTGGCAGGAAATAACAGGCTGGAAAACGTTGTCTGCTCTAACAGGTGGTAAGCGTTGCCGGCAAGCAAGACGTGATCGGCCAGCACTTCGCCGCCCGAGGTGCGCACTATCGGGCGAGCGCCTTGCTCGATAGCTAACACCGCGCTTCCCTCGTGAATCATAACGCCCAGGCCAGCGGCGGCGCGCGCCTCCCCCAGGCACAGATTCAGTGGGTGCAGGTGTCCACTGCGCCAGTTGAGCATGCCACCAATGTAGCGATCGGTGCCAATCAGTTGAGGTAACTCCCCCCGCGAGACCAGACGCACTTCATTTTCCCAGCCACGGGCGCAAAGTCGGTCATACCAAAATTTCTGCTTATCAAGGTGCCGGGGCTTGGTAGCTACATCGATATAACCGTAGTTCAGATTGCAGTCGATCCGGTACTGTTGCACCCACCGCGCGATGATGTCATGGCCGAGGTAGCCCAAATCGAACAACGAATCTGCCAGCACAGGCCCGGCGAACGTCTCTAATCGATCCTCCCCCGGGACACCGCCAACCATTTGCCCACCACAGCGTCCCGAGGCGCCCCAGCCCACCCTGTTCTGTTCCAGCACCGTCACAGAAAATCCGCGCTCGGCGAGTAAGAGTGCAGCGGATAAACCGGTAAACCCCGCGCCGATGACACAGACATCGGTGCGAACATCTCCATTTAGAGGTGGGTACTCGACAGCATCGTTTCGCGTTGCCGAGAAGTAGGAGTGACAGTGTGTATCGGGTGAGTGCACAGGGTCGCTGCCGATGTAATAGTTGCGTTCAAACCTCGGTATGCGCAACATAATGCCAGCTCAATCGAAGCGATCCAAGGATAACAGCGGGCAGTCAGCCGCAGGAAAGCCGATCAGGCGAATCAGGCAGAGGCATCTATGCCCGCAAGCGCGTTCAGCTCCAGTTGCGCGACGGACTTGATACCGGGAATCACCGTACCCACCTGCGGGTTCTGCAAGCACCAAGCGATAGCCCAGGTCGCCGCATTCATACCCGGGGGCTTGGCCTTCAGGGCCTCGTGGGCAGCATCAAGCCGCTGGCCCAAGTTATTTCTGGGCAGGAACAGCGCACGTACGTCATCAAACACATGCTCACGTTGGTACTTACCACTGAGCAACCCCATCGCCAGAGGAGCCCGAGCGATAACACCAAGATCCATCTCACTGGCAACCGGGAACACAAATTTTGCCGCCCGCCGGGTGATAGCATTGTAAACGGTTTGCACAACACTGATGCCATACTCGCGCGACTTCGACACCTGCTGCTGCATTTTGGGCCGCCCCAAAGAGTTACCGAGGAAGCGAATTTTCCCAGCGTCTACCTGTTTATTCAGCATCGTCCAAAGATCGTCGTTATCAAAATATGCGTCAGGCGCGGAGTGCAACTGATACAGATCTATATAATCTGTGCGCAGCGCGCGCAGGGAGTCTTCGAGTTGAATCTGAACCTGGGCAGGCCCGTAGTTTTCATCACCGAGATCATTAGCCGGGTTATGCCCAAATTTTGTCGCAACAATCCAGCGTTCGCGCTGATGGGCAATAGCGCTGCCAATTAAACGCTCGGACAGATGATCAGGGCCATAACACTCCGCCGTATCAATAAAATTGATACCCAGTTCACTCGCGCGGGACAGGATACCATCGACCTCAGATTGCTCAAAAGATTTGCCCCACACTCCGGCCAGTTGCCACGCTCCCACACCCACCGCGGAGACAGAAAGTTCAGTGCGCCCAAGCCTGCGATATTGCATCATCGATCACGCCCTACACTCAATTGGAGCAGCCGCCAGATTTGTCACCTGTAGTCCGTTCTCCGGCATCACGGATGCTATTGCTGGTAAATATAGCCACTACTATCTCTCATCTGTTCTCACGCCTCTCGATTAAATACGCACACTCCAGGGTGAACACCGTCTGACCCTCTTGATTGAACATGCGACAAGCCGTTCTCACCACACCGAGCCCGGGGCGGGAGGCGGAGGATCGCGCTGACAGCACGGTGTAGGCGCTTCTCATTACGTCCATTGGTCGAACAGGGGCATGCCATTGCAGCTTGTCAAAGCCCAAAGCGCTGACCGCGGCTGATTACCTGCTTTTGTCAAGATCAGCATTGCCAATACGCACATAGATTGAAAAAATATGTGCAGAAGAAGCCACCAGAACGCCGAACAGTGAATCCCTCGCGGCCTCCGAATCCGTATGAAACGGACGCGGGTCCCAGCGCTCACCCACCTCAATAATTTCCTCTTCGGTCACGCGGTATCGATCCTCGAATACTACTTGGCGACCCGTAGTCAGATCTTCAAAATACAACATTGGCCCGCTCTTCCACGCTACATGGTCTGCGTGGCATTTACATCGCTTACTGCACGGATGAGCGCCCAACGGGAAAACCGCACAGCCTGCAAATTACTGCTGCAACGCAACGGTATTTCAGGCTTTCGATATATTACGGCGAAAGCACTGCTCTAGTTAACCAAAAATCTAGGCACTCAGGCGCCAACCCAGCTACCGTGGAAGCCGGTCGGGATACGCAATGGCAGTTTCGCTGTCGCAACAGGTCCCACCTCGATATCTGATGCGTCGAAGATCAACAGATCGGTGAGCGATGTTTCTTTATTAAACGCAAGATTCAGAAGATATCCATCACCCTCATCGACTGAACCACTGCGTGGGGCCAGTATTGGCTCGCCTAACAGATATCGGCTCTCCCCCCAGAGTTTACGCTTACCGGTTGTTCGGTCGTAGTGAATCAGCTTATTGAAAACCAGCTGATTTTCGAGTGCACCGACGAGATAGGCATGACGATGTGAACGCGTCATAAAGCGATCATCTGTGCGCGGGAATTCACA
>CAJQQW010000399.1 GCA_905480565.1 uncultured Halioglobus sp.
CTGCCATGGCAACGTCACCTTCCATGCGGTAATACTCCACGCTGGGCCAACGCGGCTCGCAGAGTCCTTCAATAACATGCCGGTGGTGAAACAGAGAAGTGACTGGATTCTTAGGCGTGTAATCTACGCCCTCGGCTTCCAGGCCAATAATGTCGCAAAACCATTCAGGATAGGGCCCGCCATAATTATACCGCCCCACCATAGCTGACTTGAATTCAATGGCCGGAAACAAAGCGCGCAGCCCCTGAATTATGGAGCCAGACCAGCCGGTATCTACCAGCACAACCTCAGTAGAGTATCCTGCAATTTGGCTAAAGTGCAGCTTCATTAATCTGTTCTGCTCGTCAAAATGCTGTAGGAGACATTCACGAGACTCCTCCAAAGAGAACAAAGCATCGTAAAGTGCTTGTGCGGTAAAGGGTTGCTCAGAAAATTCTTCTGTCTGCGCGGTAGTGAGCGCCTCTGACCACTGTACAAAAACAGACTTCGGTAAAAAATAGCGCATACCCTCGACAAAGGAATAGCTGCGGTATTCACCGGCAATACGGGCCAGAGCAATGTCCGGGCGGGTGTTTACCAGTGCGCGAAACACCGACATTCGCGACAAATAGAAATCTTCGCGATCCAAGGCGCCCTTTAAGTTGCGCTTCAGTAAAAACAGTTCATAAAAATAACGGATCCGTAGGCCGCCACGGGACATAAACAACATAACCGCTGGCTTGTCGGCGTGGAACTGATCCACTAACCAAAGACGGTATGCGAATCGTTCAAATATAGGCCCCAGCAGGGTTCTTGATAACTGTTCACCGTTAATCATTTTGAGTGCATTGCTCTCAGTGCCGACTTGTGGGACAGCTTTCGCCTAATGCGCCAGAGCTTTTCTCGCGGTGTATAAAATGCACGCAGGCCCCTGGATTCTGCCATTGCGACGTCAGAATGGTAGTTGTCACCGCAGTGAACAACAGAGGTGGCAGCCACGCTCTCCAAGGCCAGTACCTTTTCGTAAAGAGCACCGGCGGCCTTGCCATAGCCAAACTCGGCACTTGAATAGACAACATCAATAATTGACATATCAACATGTGCTTCGATCAAGCGCTCGATATGGGCAGAACGTAAGTACATGTCGGATATGCAGATCACTCGGCGACCACTTTGATGAAAATCCGTCAGTGTCCTCACTAAATGTGGATTGGCGGAAAGCTGATTTCGCTCGTAGTCTAACTCCAGATCAATCAACTCACTCACTAAAGCCGGTTCAGGATTTGCCCCCAGCGCCCTGAGCATCAGCGAGTAAATTTCCTCGACATTGGCCTCTCTGGCGCCTTTCTCTTTTGCCCGCATGCGATAAGCAGTACGGGCTGACTCCATGCGCAGCCAAAAAAGCTCTGCGGTAGACGCCGACTTACCGACATGCTGTGTAATGTGATTGGCGACCAGCTCACTAATTTCGACAAAACGCTGTAGTTCAGACTTTCTATTGCGCAGTAACAGCGTGTCGAATACGTCTACAGAAGCAACCAGCGAGCCATCCTCTTTACAGGCGCTGCGGTAATCATTGTAGGCCTTTAGCGCAGGCTGACTCATCGCGTCAGGCGTTTTATCAACCCGCTCAAACCCACCTTTTTAAAGCCATTGGTGAGAGCATTTTTAAACTTGGTGAACACTTCAAGTCGGGCATTGATGTGCATTAACTGCCGACCCTGCTGCAACAAAAATCCCAAGCCTACCTGGTTGTTGGCAATATCTTCACGTAGCTTTCGGTGACGGTAAATAGAATCAAAGGCCACATGCTTGTCGATACCGGCACCCAACGAATTGCTATACCTGTCACTGGGCGCGTTCTCCTCCCTGAAGTGATAATTTGCCAGAGACAGTGGCACAACCCCGATATCGCTGTGTAACAGGGCTCGCATATTAAAGTCCCAATCGCCAAGTACAGGCAGAGACTCGTCAAACCCACCAAGGGCATCGTAGGTACTGCGACGAATCAGGTAGGAAATAGGAGAAAACGTGTTGAATTCAAGCATGTCTGCTAAGTGGACGGCTTGTATCCAATTGTTATAAGGCTCAGTCCAAAGCTCCATGATTTGAGTGTCTTGTATGCGCTCGACGACCTTAATGGAGTGGCAAATGGCGCCGCCGTACTGAGGTCTATCGTCCAGGTAGGTGACCATCTCCCGAAGAAAGTCAGGCTGCCAGCTGTCGTCATCATCGTGGATAACCAGGTACTCGGAATCAACCTGTCGAACGCCGTCGTTCGATGCAGCCTCCATCCCTACTGACTTTTCTCTATGAACAACGCGCACATCCACCCCGGCTTCGCGGGCCATTTCTGCCACTGCATCTACCGGTTCGCGTACGCCGGCATCGTTTACCAGAACCCAAACAAAGTCTGTGTAGGTTTGCCCCTGAATGCTTTCGCGTACCCTGGGTAGCATTAAAGGCCTGTCTTTCGTCCGCGTAACTATCGCTACCGTTTTGTTTTCTGTTGTCATAGATATGACTATTCTAGTTCGCCTATTTTTCGGTAAAGCATTCTCAGCTCATGCCTCTGTCGCATTATAACTTGTCGCAGTCTCGGGGCATCATCGACTGCGGGCTTATTCATAAACGCTTTAGCGGCAACTCGATTTTTAATAGCGGGACTGGCTTGAGCCAGGCGGTTCTGGCAGTCCTGGCTCAAGCTGTCAAATATCTGGTGCTGTAACGCAGCTGTCAGTAGCTCTTCGTCCAGTACTTGGTTGCCGGCTTTCGGCCAGGGCTCCTCAAAAAAACTGCGTGCCTGCCCACGGTACTGCTGGCCAATATTCGCATTACACTGCTTAAATCGCTGCACCAGCTTCACAGCATCGCTACCAGAAATCCAGGCATTAGTGGGCAGCTTACTCTTCTTCCAATTCAGCCCCAATTGCCGCAACTCATCTACCAACAACCGATGCGCACTATACGTCATGGGCAGTAGATTGCAACGCCGTAAAAACTCAACCAGCTCCGGCGGCATGCTCGGATTGGCATGTTCTTGACCGGCATGAAAGTCAATGTCTTGTAGTCGTTTAGTCAGTCCCAGTGCCTCGACAAAATCTGCTCGAATATCCCCACCAACAAACTGGCCGCGCTCAAACGGTCTGACAACCAACTCGCACGATCGAAAGGGTGTCTGCCATTGCTTTAGAATTTTATCGTATTCTAACCAGCCCTGCCGATACTCACGCAGGTCTTTAACACCTCCCACGTGGCGTCGCATTGAATCACCAACAACTTCGTTGTAGACCGACTGAATCCAGTGATCCTGCCGGCGTAAATACAGCACAACCCTAACATCATGGTTCTCGCATAGGCCAGCCAGTACCGACGGCATTTTACGGCTCTCCAAAAAACACTCGGAACTCAGTATCGCAATGTCACCACTAAACTTCGCCAGCTCCGCCTCTAGCGAGGCCCAACACTCTTTACCCTCGGCGGCGCGATTGTTCTCCGGTTTGAGCAGGTTGGCTAACAAGCCATGTGTTGTC
>CAJQQW010000400.1 GCA_905480565.1 uncultured Halioglobus sp.
CAGCAAGCATTGCGGGCCGATACCGCCGAGGTGGGCGAAGACCGCAGCTGGCTGTTCCAGGACGTAAGGGAAAAAGTCCTTGAGGACGGCCGACTGGTCACCCGTAACCACAGGGAACTGGACATAGCCAATCTCTGGTCAAGCAGCGAACTGCCAACGCTGGCGCTGAACCACGACAGCATGAACCTGTCCATCCTTCACCAATATAGCCAATATCTTGCCAGCAACGGGCAGCCTTATGACAGATTCCTGAACCGCTTCTGGCAGAACCTGTTGATGCCGCTGACCGTGTGGGCGATGGTACTACTAGCCACCCCCCTGAGCGCCAGCGTAACGGCGGGGCGTGATCGCAGTTACGGAGTAAATATCGGGATTGGGGCCATTGTCGGTATACTTTTCTACCTCGGCAGCCAGATCATTTTTTCGCTGGGGCAGTTGCTCAACTGGAGCATTCCCCTGGTGGCCCTGCTGCCGACCCTGGTCATTCTGGCATGCGCGCTGATGCTGCTGCGTCGCATGCGCTGGTGAGGAACAAAACAACCGTGCTGCCTGAAATATTGCCCCATGCCACCGCCACGAGAGGAATCACCCCATGAAGCTGATGCTGGGATTCTTCCGGGGCTATCCGTGGCAATCAACCCTTATGATTGTCGCACTACTCCTATCCGGTGCCGCGGAAGGCATCGGCCTATCCGCCCTGCTGCCACTGCTGAATATCGCGCTGGGGCCAGAAGCAACGGGCATGCTGCCGGGGGCGGAAGCTGCCTCGCAGAGCGACTTTGAGCGCATAGTGCTGGATACACTGGCTGGCATTGGCATCGCACCTACGCTGGGTAATATGCTGCTGATTATCCTGGGTGGCGTCGCGTTCAAGTCTATCTTTCTGTTGATCGGCCAGCGACAGGTCGGCTATACGGCGGCACAGGTCAGCACAGACCTCCGCCTGCAACTGCTGCGCGTAATACTGCGCAGCAAGTGGGAGTATTTTTTACACCAGCCCGTTGGTAAATTGACCAACGCCCTCGCCTCCGAAGCGCAGCGGGCGTCCACCGCTTTCGTCAATGGCGCGACTGCCATCACCTACCTTATCCAAGCCATCGTCTATGCCTCTGTGGCATTCGCGCTGTCCTGGCAGGCATCCTTGGTGGGCATCGCCGCCGGCGCTATTGTGATTGGGCTGTCACACTTCCTGGTGCAGATTTCCCGCAAGGCGGGCTTGAAGCAAACGCGATTGATGACCTCTCTGATGTCCAATCTCACCGACACGTTGCAATCGGTAAAACCGCTTAAAGCTATGGCGCGGGAACACCTGGCCGACCAGGTGCTGGCAAATGATACCAACCGTCTCAATAAGGCACTGCGCAAGCAGGTAATCAGCAGTGCATTGCTTAGCTCTGGCCAGGAACTGATGTTTACCGGTTTCATTTGTCTGGGCGTGTTTCTGGCCATCGACACGTTCGCCATCGGCTTGCCGGTGGTCATGGTGCTGGTGGTAGGCCTGGGGCGGGCTTTCAACTTTTTCGGCAAGGTTCAGAAGCAATACCAGAAGTTAGCCCAGGGCGAGAGCGCCTATTGGGCCCTGCTCGATTCGATCACTGCCGCCAACAGTGCAGAGGAGCATGTGGGAGGCAGCGCAGCGGCAAAGCTGGAACACAGCATTCAGTTTGAAAATGTTGGCTTCAGCTACGACAGTCACGCCGTATTCGACGAGCTCTCGATGGATATCGATGCGGGCTCCCTTACCACACTGGTAGGCCCCTCGGGCACCGGCAAAACCACCATCGTGGATCTCACCATCGGTCTGTTGTCCCCCACCTCCGGCCGGATCCTGCTCGACGGGCGACCACTGCAGGAAGTCGACCTGAAGCAGTGGCGTAATCTCATTGGGTACGTTCCCCAGGACACGATTCTGCTGCACGACAGCGTGCTGCACAATGTCACCCTCGGTGACCCGGCGCTGCGGGTGGAGGACGCCGAGAGAGCGCTGCATGCGGCGAACGCCTGGGGCTTTATCAGTGCCATGCCCGATGGCATTAACACGGTCGTCGGCGAACGGGGTGGCAAGCTGTCCGGCGGCCAACGCCAGCGTATTGCCATCGCCCGCGCGCTGGTGAACCGGCCCCGCCTGCTGGTGCTGGACGAGGCGACCAGCGCGCTGGACCGGGAAAGTGAGGAAGCGGTTTGTCAGACCATGGAATCTCTCAAGGGGCAGCTCACTATCCTTGCGATTTCCCACAACCGCGCACTCGTTCAGGCCGCAGATCGCGTCTATAAAATGCAGGGCGGTGGAGCACGGTTACAGGATTCTGAGGCGCTCTCAGACCTGATCAAGTAATTGTCGCACGGCGTCTACCGCGTGCTGCATATCGGTTTGTGCAGGCCGGCGCGCGGTACCCAGTAATTCGTCAGACCAGGTTGCGCCCCCGGACCCGCGCAGCCTCGCATGCACCAGCCGAATGTCGCGACTCAGAGGTTTCCACAACCAGCGCATCATGACGCCATAAAGCACCCCCCCCAGCCGAAAGTCCCGACGATTTCTGTCGGGCTCTGCGCGCATACCACCCAGGTCGAACATGCGCACCGGCTTGCCTGTGGCACAGGCTTCGGACAGCATGGCAATGCTGTCTGCTGTGACGACAAGCCGATCCGCCCAGCCGAGGATACCCATATACGGATTCGCGGGGTCGCCGCTTTTCCAGGGATAGAAATAGTGTGGACCGCGAATATGGTCCTTTAGCGCAGCTAATGCCGCGGGCCGGGTGCGTGAACTGGTGCTCACCATTAGAGAGCCCTCCTGCGCCAGCGCCAACTGAGAGGCCTCCCGCCCAAGACGAGCTGCTGCGCCGGCGCCGAAGGTAAAGGGGCCACTGTCCCCGCCCACGATGACAGCAATGCGCGGTCGCGGCAGCGCCTCAAATGTCGGCGCCCATTCGCGCCGAGCCTGCGCCAGACGCTCAGGCGTAATACTGTGCAGAGTGAGTGTATTATTCACCACGTTGGCCCCCTCGGGAACGCGATATTGAGGTGTGGTAATCACCAGATCGAAAGAATCCAACGACGCCCATGGCCGACCCACATGCACATAACGCGCACGGCCACCAGACTGCTCGCGAATCCAACGACACACGGGCTCATTGCGCACCCCGCTGGAAATAACCAGATCCGGCCAGGGCGCCTGCAGCGATGCAGCAGACCCGGCATCAATCCCGCGTAATGTTGTCCTACCCAACACGTGCGGCAAAACCACGTGTTTGCGGTAACGCAGAGTCTTCGTTTCGCAAGGCCAGCCCAAGGCATCCGCCAGAGCGCGTACTTGCCCCCGCTCGCCTGCGCGGTAGGCGTCGATCAACCAAATGACTGGCATTACCATTCTTCCGTGGGTATAGTTCAAGCCTTTGAAATCTAGCGATTTACCCTGCCAGACGCAAGGGCG
>CAJQQW010000401.1 GCA_905480565.1 uncultured Halioglobus sp.
CTACGCATTACGAATGCGTTGCTCTACCAGCTGAGCTATGTCGGCGCAGCGGGCGCTAGTGTAACTGAGGGCAGGTCAATTTCAAGCACCCTGTGGCGCGCTAATCGACCATATTCATAAGGTCACCCCAGCGCTGCAGTGACTGCTGCAGGCCCGAATAGCGGGGGTTATCGATTGCCAGTACCAGCTGGGCCCGGTGCCGCAAGTAGGATAACAAACGCTCGTCCAACGCGAGTGAACGCGCTTTGAGCCGCTGCGCGATAATGCGTGGCAACGGCTCAGCGCCGTTGTCTATCTGCAGAGTCGCAGCCATCTCCCGGTCCAGCGCGACTACCGCATCTCCGAGGGCCAGTTCGCGCTTAACGATCCCCAGAGCATTGACAGCCACCCTGAGCTGGTAAGCCTTAAATCCATCCAGCTCGCCGAGCACTTCGCTCTTGAGGAACGCACGCACAGCGGCCAGTAACTCCTCGGACTCTGTGCCACTCATGGCAATTTGTCTTCGAGCAGCAAAAGCAGGTCGATCTCCGCTTCTGACAGACGGCGTCCCACAGCCGCACGTTCCAGGCTGGCATCTTCTCCGCTACGGTATTTCTCGAGCATAGTGAGGCAGACTGTTCCCCAGAAAAGGGCGGCGTACGCCTGCCAATAGAGTATTTCGTCCATGGCCGGTCGCTGCCCGGTTGCCGCCTCGTAGCCCGCAAGAAGATCATCGTATTGGCCAAACCCACCCACAGGTGCATCCGCTCCGAAGCGCCAGACATTGGCGCAGAGATATCCCAGGTCACGCACCGGATCGCCTAGGTGAGCGAGTTCCCAGTCCAGCACGGCTACCAGGCCGGCCTCGTCGACAAGCAGATTGCCGTTGCGAAAATCCCCGTGCACCAGCGCTTTGGACTGACCAGCCGGACGATTGTCGCGCAACCAGTCAAGGCCCAGTTGCAACACCGGTGAGCCATTGTCATGGGTATCCAATAAGGACTGGACATGCTCGAGCAAGATCGGACCACTGTGGTCGGGCAGGCTGGCAGGCAACGTATCCAGCGGCACCCGGTGTATATGGCCTAATGCATGACCACACTGCCAGGCCAGCTTGTCCCGCGCTGCGGCGAAGCGTGCGTCGGAGAGCAATCGCTGGGGTAAAGCCTCGCCCCGTTCGCGGCTCATCACATAGCCCTCGCCCAACTCATCACTCGCTGTCAGCAGGTGCCGTACCGTGGGCACAGGCACACCAGTCGCGCCGGTCGCACTCAGTAAGGCCGCCTCATCGGCCATTCCAAGTTCGTTCAAGTCAGTATTGTTCCTGCCGCTACTGCCGGGCTGTCGACGCAGAATCAAGGGCTCTGTATCGCTACCACGCTCAAGATCGAACGCCCATGTTTCCATATTCGCACCACCGGAAAGACGGCGCAGAGCGCGCACCGCACCGCTGCACCCCGGGATGAGGGCAGCCAACAGGCGGTCCGCCATAACAGTGGGGTCGGATACGGGGCGAGATTCGTCCGTTGCTGACATCACTCTTGCACCCAATGCCTGCGAAACGCTGCGGGCGACACCGACAGGGCGTAGTTTCCGAAACAACCACCTGTGAATATTGCTACTCGCACTTACAGGTAATACTTCAGCAGCGACAACACCAGGGACAGGCCTACCAGAGGAATCAGCCAGCGGCGCAACTGGTCCATGCGCTGCGAGTCAGCAGGCGCAGCAAAACGCTGCCCGAGGAACACCATCAAGGCAACCCCAGCAAAAATTAACAACAGCAATAACAGCAGATTTGGCATTCGGCACTCCTGGCTGGACTACGCCCCCATATTGTTGTTCGAGCAAGCGATTCAGCTGGCCTGTTGCCCCCGATGACCTAATGGAGCTGGCGCCGGGGCACAGCCAAATATTATTCGGGCAGGTCCCGGGATACCAGCATGGCGCCCTCTGCCGTGCAATTGAGATCCTTCAGCAGACCATCGGCGAGATTGTAAATGAGACCGTGGACAGCAAGGGACTGCCCCGCCTGCCACGCCTGTTGCACGATTTTTGTACGGCACACATTGCCCACCTGAGCGATCACATTGAGTTCACACAGACGCTGCAGCCTTGCGCTTTTATCGGCCACCGCTTCAAGCTCATCGTAATGTCGCTTCTGCACCTCCCTGATGTGGCACAGCCAATGATCGAGCTCTCCATTCCCGGTATTCTCATAGGCCGCTTGAACACCACCGCAGCCGTAGTGCCCTACGACCAGGACGTCACGTACCTTCAGCACATCAATGGCGTAACGCATGACGGTAAGGCAATTAAGATCCGTATCTATCACCATGTTTGCCACGTTACGGTGCACAAAGAGTTCACCGGGGCCGAGTCCGACCACCTGGCTGGCCGGCACCCGGCTGTCGGCACAGCCGATCCAGAGGTAGCGAGGGCTTTGTCCGGTGGCAGATGATTCAAAGAAATCAGGATTATCGGCTTTGAGGCCGTCAGACCACTTCCGGTTGTTATCGAACAAATGACTGAGCGTGCTCACTACCTTACCTTAAATGACCAGGGTGCTGAGACGCGACTGTGCCACACAATTACCGCCGCGCGCTACAGCATCTTGCAGCGCTTTATCGGCGACAGAGCCCATCTGTCTCCCCAGCTGCTCAAGGTCAACCGCGGGAAATTGCTGCGGCTCCCAGGTGACGAACCCAGTACTGATGCACACCTGTAACACTGCACCACGGCCATCATCGATTGAAAACTGCTCAATATCCCCGCGTAGACGCTCGGCGATATCCCGCGAAACTGCCTCTCCCGTGCCGGGCAGCAGTATCGTGAACCGCCCATGCTCGAGACGCGCCAGGCAGTCTGTCAACCGCATGTTGGACAACAGGCGCTCCGCGATCTTCTTGATGACAAACTGGCCACGTCGCTCACCGTAACTCTGGTAAAGCTCGCTCAAATCATCTATCTCCAGCAGCAAAATTGTCACTGGGGAGTCACTGCGCCGCGCACGAGATATCTCTCGGGATAAGTCCCGTGAAAAGCCTCGGGAATTGCCAATGTGAGTCAGGGAATCCAACAAGGTAAGCCGCGAGCTCTGACGACGAGTTACCGCTCTATGCAGGCAGAGAGACACGAATGTCATCAGATGAGCCAGAAGCTCGTCCTCGGCCTCACCAAATGACAACGCACCCTCCTCGTAGCCAACATGCAGGCTCCCGATAATCTCGCCCTCTTGCATCAGGGGCATCAGCAGCGCGCCATCAATACCGTGCTCCGATTTGAAGACCTCGAACATGCGAGAGTCGGTTGCGTCGATCTGGGCGATATCCGGCTCCAGCTCATACAACTCCTGCATGGGAAAGACATCATTGAGGAGTTGCAAGCTCTGACCGTAGCGCTCCGCTCCGTCCATGAGGGGGGCGAGCAAATCGTCCGGATCAAATAACCATAATTCCGACGCACGGAAAGCGAAGTGACGAGGCAGGCTGACCAAAAGCACCTCAAAAAAGGCCAGAAGATCTTCTGCCTCCAGCAGCATGAGCTCGATCTGGCGGGTCTGGTTATACAGGTAGCGATTGACAACTTTCGTTTCATCCCGGCGACTCATACTGAGCTCGGACCCGGATAACGCGGGCGGAGCCCCCTCTATCTCCTCGCCGACGCCGCTGCCGTAATTACTATCCTTGGTCATACGCGCTTCCCCGCCACAATCAGGGCCCTAATGCCGCCCGGCTAAACTCGTTATTGGCTCTGGCAGTGTATGCGCCCTATACTCGTGTTGCAATCTTGACCGGCGCCGCCCATGGCCTCAGCTCTGCCACATCCTATCAAGCATCGACTCCAACAGACTCTGGCCCAATGGCCGCAATGGCAATGTGCAAAACCACTCCAGCACCCCCCTGAATTCTTACAGGTGCTGTCGGGGGGAATCAGTAATTTCAGCGTACTGGTAGGCGCCGATCAGCGATTCGTCGTGCGCATTGATGGCGTGAATCCTGGACTCAACGGCCTCAACCGGCAGACTGAATGGCGCGTTCTGCATTCCGCGTATAGGGCGGGGATTGCTCCCTGTCCGTGTTACTTTAATCCGGATCTTGGCAGCTTGGTCTGCGACTATCTTGAGCCGGAACCGAGCGCGAATGAGACCGTGTCACAAGTGGCCGCGCTGCTCGCGGCCATACACCGTTTGCCAGCACGACATCATCGAATGGACCTTGGTGAGCGCATCACGCGCTATGAAAAACAACTGGCACTTCGCGGTCAAACCAACACTGCGCTCGACCACTGTCGCCAACCGATCAGAGCCTTGCTCAAGACCAGTGCACAGCGACAGGCAACGCCGGTCCTGTGCCACAACGACCTGCTGCGGGCCAACCGTATTGTGCACAGGGGCAGCCTCTGGGCCATTGACTGGGAGTACTGCGCCATGGGTGATCCTCTTTATGATCTGGCCGTGGTTATCGAAGGAGACTCGCTTCCCCGACAGGATGCAAACCTGCTCGTGAAACACTACCTCGGCCGACAACCTGACCAAGGCGAAAGGGAAAGGCTGCACCACTACGGTTACCTGTACCGTTACCTTGAGATATTGTGGTACCTCGCTCAGCCCGAACCGCTGATGGACACACATTTACTGGGCGGAAAAACTACAGCGCTACTGGAAGAACTGCAGCAGGGCTAGTCACGAAAGTTGGTGAATTGCAGGGGTGACTCCAACTCCAGTTCACGCAGTACAGCCATGACCGCCTGCAGGTCATCGCGCTTTTTACCGATAACCCGAACTTGCTCGCCCTGTATCTGGGCCTGTACCTTTATTTTCAGATCCTTGATTTTCTTGACGATAGTCTTGCATTGACCGCTGTCGAGTCCATGGCGCAACAACACCGTTTCGCGCACCGTTTTGCCTGAGGCCTGTAAATCGCTGCAATCCATGGCCTTGGGATCAATATCACATTTCACCAGTGCGCTGCGCAGCATATCTTCCATTTGTTGCACTTGGAAATCCGCTTCCGCAATAATAATGACTTTGCGTTCTTCGCGCTCAAAGGAGGCCTCCACGCCTTTGAAGTCAAAACGGTTCGCGACAATTCTGCCCGCCTGATCTACCGCATTCGTCAGCGCGTGCATTTCAACTTCCGAAACAACATCGAAGGATGGCATAGTGTCAGGTCTCCGGCTCAAAGTGTTATACAGTAAGCACATGGTAACGGCCCACACTCACTTTTCAATCCCGGGGTACAGCGTTTGAATACAGGTCAGGCTCACTGGCACATACTGGGCGCGGGAGCGATAGGCAGCCTGTTTGCCGACGCCCTGTCGACCGATGGTCGCGAGGTGTCACTGATCCTGCGCGACGGCGTCCGCGGAGAAACCCGGGCACAGGTAGTCGAACGAGGCGACCTAGTCAGCGAAAAACACTTCAAGACAACAGGGCCACGCGGGCACACCGGCATATCGCACCTGCTGGTCACCACCAAGGCCTACGATGTCTGTGCAGCGATAGACAGTGTTATCCAGCGTCTCAACCCGGATTGCCATGTAGTTCTGCTGAGTAACGGCATGGGTTTCCAGGAACAGGTGCTGGCATCCTTACCCTCAATGAATATTTATTGCGGCACTACCACCGAGGGAGCTCACCTCCTCGCCGCGGGACATGTTCGTCACGCGGGCAGCGGCGAAACGCGCATCGGCTTCGCCGCTAGAACTGCGGGCGACACACGCCCGGTATGGTTTGATCAATGGGAGAGCGCAATCGATAACAGTGTGTGGGATAGTGATGTACAGCCCGCCCTGTGGACCAAGCTGGCGGTCAATTGTGTGATAAACCCGCTCACAGCGCTCAATCGATGTCACAATGGCGAACTGGAAGCGAGGAAATCGCTGGCTAATCAGGTCCCGCCACTGCGCGACGAGGTTGCCGCCGTGTGCCGTGCGCAAGGGCACGCAGAAATCGCCGAAGCGCTGCCCCGTATCACCGCCGCCGTTATACAAGCTACGTCGGGTAACCGGTCATCGATGCTGCAGGATATGGACGCTGGACGGCCCACTGAAATCGATTACATCACGGGCTACCTGCTTGAAATTGCCGATCAGCACAGCATCGACATACCTCTCAACCGCGCACTTTTCGAGGCGATAAAATCTCGTGCCCATTGAAACTACTGCCCTCTCCAGCGTCACGTCACCCATCGCACTGTCAATGATAGCAACCCTGGCGCTGGTGATTTCCGACCAACGCGGCTTCCGCCCGGGACGTTATCTGTGCAAACCCCTGGCT
The DNA here is from genome assembly GCA_905480565.1 of uncultured Halioglobus sp. Lineage (GTDB taxonomy): Bacteria > Pseudomonadota > Gammaproteobacteria > Pseudomonadales > Halieaceae > Marimicrobium. The sequence goes on from CAJQQW010000401.1 coordinate 6,260, forward strand.
GCAATCGCTTTCGTGTGGCTCGCACTCAACCTTGGCGCCGAGGACACCGTCTACGGGAACTGGCTGCTAGCGGGACTGATTTTCTGCATGGTGGGCGATCTATTCCTCATGCCAGACAATGAGCGCAGCTTCCTCGCCGGACTCACCGCCTTCCTGTGCGGTCATTTGTTATTTGCCGTGGCCTTTCTGCAATTGCCTCTGAACGTCACCGGTTTCGTACTCTCCGCTGTCCCCGTGGCCTGCCTGTTGCTGGTGGTGTGGCGATGGCTGTCGCCCCACGTTGA
>CAJQQW010000402.1 GCA_905480565.1 uncultured Halioglobus sp.
ATCGCCGTAACGCGCGACCCATCCCTGGCTGCCGGAGAAGGGATCGGGAAAACCCATAGGCTGTGCAGCCAACATGGCAGATGAAATGGGTATCTGCGTCATCGTTTGCACACCGCCCGCTACGACAACGTCATTCACCCCAGACATAATGGCCTGGGCTGCAAAATGCACGGCCTGCTGAGACGAACCACACTGACGATCAATGGTCGTGCCCGGCACAACATCCGAGAGCCCCGCCGCGAGCCAACAGGTTCGCGCAATATCACCTGCGAGGGGGCCAATCGTATCGACACAGCCGAACATCACGTCATCGTACTCATCGTCGGGAATGTTGTTACGGTCCGCCAGTGTCTTGAGCACGTGAGCACCCAGGTCAGCGCCGTGAACATCCGACAATCCACCCTTGCGGCGACCGGTGGGCGAACGAACTGCGTCTACTATGTATGCATCTGCCATAACGGGTTACCTCTATTAATCTCGAAAAACCTGAACGTGGAAAACCGGCTTGCGACTAACCAAATGTCGCGCCCGCACCCAGTGCGGCACCATCAGCAAAAATCGTGCGCCCAATACGCGCCTTGTGGAATCCTGCGTCGCCCCAGCAATTGGCCAGCGCCCACGCTTTCTTCATAAAAATATGAAGGTCCATCTCCCACGTGTAGCCCATTGCACCGTGTGCCTGGTGACAGTTCCTGGCGGCCAGATTAGCCGCATCGCACGCCACCAGTTTGGCGTGCGATACAGCGTGTGGCGCGATCGCCTGACCACTTGCCAATGCATAGGCCGCGCGGTGCGTGGGTGCCTTCGCATACTCCAGTTGCACGGCCACGTTGGCCATCTGGTGCTTAACTGCCTGAAAACTGCCCACTGGCTTGCCAAATTGCTGCCGCTCGCTGGTGTACTGCACGGTCGAATCAATCATGCGCTGGGCCAGTCCAAGCGCCTGGGCTGCGCTGCCCAGTGCACCGCGGTTCAGCGCTTCTGCGATCAACGCCTCGGCCCGGGCGCCCGCCGCCACTTCCAGCGGTTGACCCGTCACATCGACGGCATACAGTTTTCTTGAGGGATCGACCGACTCGTTATGCCTCAGGCTCACTTGCTCCGGTGTCGCCGCGAGCAGCACACCACCCTGCTGCAACAACAGTAAGTCGGCTACATGGGCATCTTCCACAAGCGTATTCTGCGCCAGACCAACGACGACTTTTGCTTCACCGGTGGCGACCTTCGGCAGCCAGTTCGCCGCAATCTCTCCACCAATGTCACGCAACAGCGGTACCGAAACCAGCGCGGTATTTACCAGCGGCTCCGGCAGTGCGACGTAACCACATTCCTGCGCCAATAAAACAAAGTCCAGTTCATTCATGCCCAATCCGCCATACGCCTCAGGCACCGTCATTCCGGTCAGCCCCAGTTCAGCCAACTGGCTCCACCATTCATCGCTGCGTCCCGAGTCTGATTCCCAACTTGCGCGAATGCGCTCGGTGGTCACTTCGTTGGTCAGGAATTCCCTGACCGACGCCTGAAACAGCAACTGATCTTCTGTAAACGTAAAGTCCATACTCAGTTATTTCTCCGCATCCAGCCCACCGCTCAGCGCGGCATCCCGAGCATGCGCTCGGCGATAATGTTTCGTTGCACCTCATTGGTGCCGGCGTAAATCGGCCCCGACATGGAGAACATCCAGCCATCGAGCCACTTGCCAACACCGCGTGCATCCGGCGCATGGGACAAGAGTTCGGCGCGAGCGCCAAGAATACTCATGGCCGCCGCGTGCATGTTCTGGTCAAGCTCAGACCAGAATATCTTGTTGGTCGATGACTCCGCTCCGATCTTGCCCCCTTTGTTGAGACGGCATGCCGTCTGATACGTCGCAAGGCAGTAACTTTCTGCATCCAGGTAGGCGCGCAACACCGCCTCCTTCACCGCCGGATCGCGGTCTGCGGACTCGCGATTGGCGGTATACAACTCGACCAGTCGTCGCGCGGTTTCCTGAAATCGCGCTGGAGAACGCAGCATGAGTCCCCGCTCAAACCCTGCCGTGGCCATGGCCACACTCCAGCCGGCTCCTTCATCGCCGAGCCGGTTTTCAATCGCCACTTCAACATCATCAAAAAAAATCTCCGCGAATCCGGGCAGCCCATCCAGTTGAGGAATCGGTCGCACCGTAATACCCGGACTGTCGAGAGGCACCAGAATAAAGGTCAAACCCCGGTGGCGCTCGGACTCGGGATCAGTGCGAAACATACCGAAACACCAGTCGGCCCAGACGGCGCGGGTGGACCAGATTTTCTGCCCATTCACCACGTACTTGTCGCCCTCGAGGCGCGCGGTCGCGCGTATCGCTGCCATGTCCGAGCCGGCATTGGGCTCCGACCAACCCTGTGCCCACACCTCCTCGCCGGTGGCCATCGGGGGCAGGATACGGGCTTTCTGCTCCTCCGTGCCGTACTCCATCAGCGTGGGACCCAACAGAAAAATCCCATTCTGGTTTACCCGCAGAGGCGCTTGCGCACGGTAATACTCCTCCTCGAAAATGAGCCACTCGATCAGGTCGCAACCCCGCCCTCCCAGCGCTTCAGGCCAGGTCACCATACCCCAGCGCCCACTATTGAGTGTGGCCTCCCACTGGCGGTGCGCCTTGAACCCCTCTTCGGTATCGAAAGACTGCAGCGGCTCCGCCGGCACATTCACCGCCAGCCAACTGCGCACCTCTGCGCGGAAAGCCTGTTGCTCATCTGTATACGCTAGTTCCATATGCCTACCATCTCTCCCCGGGTCTTGGCCCCGGTCTCACTCTTAATCAAACTTGGCGTCGCGCTTTTGCACAAAGGCATTCCGCGATTCCTGGGAATCGCCCATGGTATAAGCCTCGAGAGTAAACCCCTGCTCCCAGCGGTACTTGTCTTCCAAATTGCCATCTTCAATCCCGGTGAGCGCTTCTTTCGCCAACCTCACCATGGCGGGAGATTTCTCTGCGATCTTCGCCGCGATATCACGGGCAGCAGGCAGCAGCTCATCGAGGGGCACTACTTTTTCTACCGCTCCGAGGCGGTAAGCCTCATGAGCATCGATAAACTCACCGGTGAAATACATGTAACGCACCTTTTGTACCGGGAACATACGTTGTAAATGCGCGCCACCGCCCATTGCGCCCCGGTCGATTTCAGGCACACCGAAACGCGCACAATCGGAACACAGGATGATATCCGCAGCACCCGCCATCCCGATGCCACCGCCCAGCACAAAGCTGTGCAACGCCACGATCACCGGCTTTGGATTGCGATGAATGGCCCGGAACGTCTCGTAATTACCCTTGTTAACGTCAACGATCTTTGTGCTATCGGCCGCCAACTCCTTGATATCCACCCCGGCACAAAAACCCTTGCCGGCAGCGGCGATTACAATCACCCGCACATTGTCATTTTCGCCTAGGGCATCTATTTCCGCCGCGATAGCGAACCAGCCAGCACTGTCAAAGGCATTCACCGGAGGGTGGTCGAGAATCACTTCAGCGATACCGCTGTCGATCGTTGTCTTGAATGGCTTGGCCATAGTTCGCATTCCTGTCGTGTTCAACTGTGTTAATCGTACGTCGGACCCTGCGTCGCGGTTTCGACTCCCGGATGAAGCTGTACCTGCCACACCCACACTCCGTGTGTTAAATCCCTGCGGGGATTTTTTGTGTGCTACGCCTCCGCTTTTAATGCCAAAAATTTCAAGCGTCCCTCCGCTTCCTCAACAATCGAGGCAATCAACTTTTCACAGGTCAACAGCTCGTCGATGACACCGGCGACCTGGCCCGAGGGCAACACGCCCCGGGATGGCTCTCCATCCACCATCGCTCTCTGTATAATCATGGGCGCATTGGCAGACATAATGGCCTGGGCAGCCGTCATATCGTCATCGCGGCCCATCGCCATGGCGGACTTGAGCAAACTGACGATGCTCGCACCCGTGTGTTTGCGGAAAGCCAGGCCATTGCGCATAGCGATCAGCAGCTTCTTCAGGGCACTGGCTTTTTCCAGTTCAACCAACAGTTCATTCATGATCATGCGCTGCGGCAAACCATCCATCGCCTTCGACACGATAATTTCACCGGGATTCTTACAGTCGATATAACGCTGCAGTGTTTCCCGGGGCACCGGGCTTTCTTCTGTCATAAGAAAACGTGTGCCCATGGCGATACCGTCAGCGCCAAATGACAGTGCGGCCAGCAATCCGCGACCATCCTTGAAACCGCCCGCTGCGACCACGGGCACCTTGTCACTGACAGCATCAACAACCTGCGGTATCAGCAAAGAAGTGGGCACAGCACCCGTATGCCCCCCGCCCTCGCCACCTTGCACGGTAACGGCATCTGCTCCCAGCTC
>CAJQQW010000403.1 GCA_905480565.1 uncultured Halioglobus sp.
TGGGGCTGCCGCGCACGGGGACGACTATCCTGTTCGAGCTGATTGCCCAGGATCCCGCCATGCGCTATCCGGCGAGCTGGGAGGTCGCAAAACCGGTTCCTCCTGCAATGCGAGGCACCTATAACACCGACGAACGCATCCGGTCTGTCGACCGCTTTATGGGGCTGGCCGAGAAATTGTCCCCCGGCTTTCAGGCTATACATGCCATCGGCGCGCAACTGCCGCAGGAATGCGTCTATATTTTCGCCTCGCAGTTCGCCAGCGAGCAGTTTGGTTACATGTTCGATGTCCCCCAATACCGCGCCTGGGTACTGGACCGAGACATGACCGACGCCTACCGCTGGCACCGACAATTCCTGCAACACTTGCAAGCTGAGTACCGAGGTGAGCACTGGGTACTGAAAACTCCCTCCCACCTGGCTTACCTGCGCTATCTGCTCGCACAGTATCCGGATGCCAATATCGTGTGGACTCACCGACAGCCCCTGGAGGCCATTGCCTCGTTTTCGAGCCTGGCCACAAAACTGCACAGGGGGTTCAGCGACCGCGTGAACTCCAAAGCGTTGGCAGAGCAAGAAATGCAGCACTTCGCAAAGCAACTGACTATGGGAATGCAGCAACGCACACAACTCGATCGCGGCCAGTTTCTGGATGTCAGCTTTACCAGCATTTGCGAGGATCCCGTGGAAAGCGTCAGGGGCATTTACCGTTATTTCGACATACCGCTAACAAGCGAAGCGGAATCACGCATGAGGGACTACCTCGTAAAACGCCCCCGGTACCTGCATGGCAAACACGATTATTCCGCCGACCAGTTCGCACTGACACGGGCACAGGAGAGTGACGTATTTCGGGACTACCTCGACCGGTTTGCCCCGCTCCTGGCATAGCACTCTGCAACACGCGGGGTATCCGCTTGCCGCAGGGCAACCGATGCCATCCTCGAAAGCATTTTATTGATATAATTCAGATGCTTATGTGCTCTTCGGATTAACCCTTCAGAATTCCGCGCACCCGAGCTTCTCCTGCGAGAAACTATCAGAGAAAGCGCGCGATAAGCGACGCATCCGTTTACAACAGGGCAATTAATTTCGTGCTATAAACCACTTTATTTATATATATCATAGACTTACTGTTTTCAAGCGTTGTCCATTCGCGACATTTATTGCCGAACTCCTCATGTAAACGAATGTCAAAAGCGGTGAGTCGCCAGAGTGGTGTGATGGGGTTCAAACTTGTAAACTTACGTTTATAAGAGCAGTCTGGCCAATTGGTTTAAGGCCATAACTTTTGTATTATCTTACAATTCTCGGACTTGCCCGAGCTTGGGCCCTGCGCTAACGGAAATAGCTGTCGAGTAAACATAACAAAGAGGACCATGCATGATGGCTAACATCAAAACAATCCGACGGGCAATTGCTCGCATCACGACGCGCACCCTCACTTTTTTTAGTTTGCTAGCCCTACTCACCGCAGCGATCGCAACCCAGGCGCAATCGCCATCTTTCATCACCTTTGAGAGCGGCTACGTACGACCCATCGCGCTGACGCCCGACGGCGCTACTTTGCTCGCCGTTAACACGCCGGATAACCAGCTAGAAATTTTTACCGTCACTGCCGCGGGCCTTACTCATGTGGATTCTGTCCCGGTGGGGATGGAGCCGGTATCTGTCGCCGCGCGCGACAACAATGAGGTATGGGTCGTCAACCATCTCTCCGACAGTGTCAGCATCGTCGATCTATCGGCGAGCCCTGCCAAGGTGGTGCGCACGCTGCTCGTCGGCGACGAGCCCCGAGATATCGTTTTTGCCGGCACCGGCGGCACAAACCGCGCCTTCATCACCACCGCTCATCGCGGTCAGGAAATGATTGCCGAGGGATTTGATCCTGAAATTAGCACCCCTGGCGTTGGCAGGGCTGATGTCTGGGTATTCAATGCAGCCAACCCGGGTGCGGGCATGGGAGGGACTCCTGTCGACATCCTGACATTTTTTGCCGATACCCCTCGCGGCCTGGCGGTAACACCCGATCGGAGCACAGTGTATGTAGCGGCTTTCTACTCTGGCAACCAGACGACTGCTATCCCTGAGACCCTCGTTTGTGACGGCTTCGACAACGCCAGTGGCTGTTCAGGCGGCGGCGTACCCGGCCCCCGACAGAATGCCGACGGCGTCAATGCGCCCGAGACCGGCGTTATCGTCAAATACACCGACGCAAATGGCGGCCAGTGGCTGGACGCGGGCAACGCAGCGGCGACGAACGGTAACGCTAACCCCAAGGACTGGAGTGCCTTCGTTCCTTTCGACCTGCCTGACCACGATGTCTTCTCCTTCAATGCCAATACACTGGCACCCATCGACACATTCGATCATGTCGGAACTATCAATTTCAACATTGATGTGAACCCGGTCACCGGCGCCGTCTATGTTACTAACACGGAATCACCCAACCACATTCGGTTTGAGGGCCCCGGCGATCACGGGGGAAGCACGGTACAGGGGCATCTTTCGGAATCGCGTATCAGCGTGCTGAACCCGGCCACCGGTGGGGTGGATCCGCAGCACCTCAATCAGCACATCGATTACAGTTTGCACCATACAGATGGTAATCCAACGACCAGTGCAACGATCGACAGCTACAAACCGCATTCGCTCGCCACACCGCTGCAACTGGTGGTCAACAGTGCCGGTGATACCGTGTACATGGCTGCCTATGGCTCGGCCAAAATTGGCGTGTTTAACGCCAGCGATATCGAAGACCCGAACTTCGAGAACAATTTCGACCCAACGACCGAGAGTGCAAATTACATCGATACTGGCGGTGGACCGGGCGGCCTCGCACTGGATGAAAACAATAACCGTCTCTACGTGCTCACTCGCTTTGCCAATCAGGTGGAGGTTATCGACCTGACCAGCAACGCCACCACCGGGGTGCACCCGTTGCACAACCCCGAGCCCCAGCACGTCATAGACGGGCGTCCGATCCTTTACGACGCAAACCTCACATCGGGCAATGGCGAAGCGTCCTGTGCCAGCTGCCACATCTTCGCCGACATGGATCATCTGGCCTGGAACCTGGGAAATCCCGATGGGCACGTAACAACCAACACCCAGCCCCAGCAAGTCTTTATTCCTATAGGCAATCAAAATACCTTCCACCCCCAGAAAGGCCCCATGACCACCCAGACCCTTCGCGGGATGGCGACCCATGGATCGCTGCACTGGCGCGGTGACAAGGTCGATGGCGTCTTTGGGCTGGACGATTGTCCGGGCGGTGACGCACCCGTTAACACGAACCCGGCCGCGTGTTCGGAAGAGTTCGGATTCCTCAACTTCATCGAGGCGTTTGAAGGCCTGGTGGGCAAAGAGGGCACTATCTCCGTGATGGAAATGGAGAATTTCCGAGATTTCGCGCTGGACATCATGTTACCCCCGAATCCCCACCGACCGCTGGACAACACATTTTCTGCTGGCGCCGCCAATGGACCCAACCTGTTTTTCAACGGCATTACGGATACCGTGGCCACCTGTGAGGGCTGCCACAGGCTGGATGCCAGCGATGGCTTCTTCGGTACCGGCGGAGGCAAGACGTTCGAGGGCACGCCGCAGCAGATGAAGGTGGCCCACATGCGCAATGTCTACCACAAAGTGGGCATGTTCCGAGAGCCGGGCGACCAGGTCCGCGGTTTTGGCTACCTGCATGATGGCTCTATCGATACGGTCAAGAACTTCCTGAAAAATGGGCCGTTCTCCACCAGCGACTCCGCGGAAGATCAGCTTGAACAGTACTCCATGGAGTTCCCCACCGATTTAGCATCTATCGTTAACCAGCAGATCACGCTAACCGACACTAATGCTGCCGTGGCAGGGCCGCGCATCGACCTGCTGATCCAGCGAGCAGGCACAAACTATAACTCGCTGATGCTCGGCGGCAACGTGCCCGAGTGTGACCTGATCGTTAAGGGTAGCGTCGGCGGGGAGCGACGCGGCGCCGTGAGGATCGCCAACGGGCAATTCCGCACCGATACCAACGAGTTCTTTTCCGATGCGCAAATACGCACGCTGGCAAACACAGAGGGACCGCTGACCTATACCTGTGTACCACCGGGTTCTGGCGAGCGCCTCGGCATCGATCGGGATGAAGATGGCGAGCTCGACGCATTGGATAACTGTCCATCCGTGTCAAACAGCGACCAAGCCGACACCGACAACAACGGGGTCGGAGACGCGTGTGAGCAGGCAGCCGGGCTAGACACCGATGGTGACGGCATCCCCGATTCCATTGACAACTGTATCCTCATCGCGAACCCGGATCAGACACCTTCGAGCTCGAATCCGACATGTGGCGCCGCTTGCGTCACTGTAGTCTGTGGCGCTAGTTCCTGCTCAAACCCAGGCCCATAGGGCCGAGCAGCAACGCCCTTAAGCTTCAATATTGGTCCATCCTATAACCCCACCTGATTCAGGTGGGGTTTTTCTTTTCCGAGGATGTCATCTTCGGTCTTCAGCTTTCCTCGTTCACGCATCAGCACTGCACAATACTGGAAAAAGAACTTCCCTCATCAGCAACGCTCTTTCACAATGTCCTGTCGCTGCGCACAATACCAGCCCTGCAATCAACACAGCGCGCAGGAACAGAATGCGAAACTATGAGGACAAAGCCTATGTATCCTGAGGGTCTATTCGGACTGGACTGGCTGAGAGCGACCATTCTCCCCGTTGCACTGTTTGGTATCGTTTTTTTTACCTTATACCTGCGACTGGATGGCGTCCGCGTATGGCGCGCTGTCGTGCTAATGGTCTCGATAGCGATAATCGCACTGCTGGGAGAAAACTTTTCTCTCTCTACACACGGGGGTGGGATATACGACCATTGTCGCAGGAGTTACGGGGCGGACTGCGCTATCCCGGCGCAGCTCTCGCCATTGTGCTGCTGGGACCGTTTCTGAAACGCCTGATCCTGCCTGCCCTGCCTATGACACGCTTCCTTGATGTGCTGGCTATTACCGTGTGTTTTTCGTTTGCCCTGGTGCGCATCAGTTGTTTCCTGAACGGCTGCTGCACAGGGATACAGTGTGACGAGGGCTACTGTATCAGCTTCCCCAAGGGCAGTATGGCCTGGTACGTGCAATATCAGGCCGGCGCGCTCGCTGACCCGGCCCACGACAGCCACCCAGTGCTGCCTCTGAACCTGTTATTCATGGCGGCGTCCTTTGGCGTGGGCGCGTTTCTGATGTGGTTTGATACAAAACGCAGCTACAATGGCCAGATCGCCCTGCTTTACCTGTTTTTGCACGACGGTGCCAAAGGTCTGCTGGAAACGCTGCGTGAGCCCTATGTGGCTGAACTGCAAATCACGTCGCTGTCTATCAGCGCGGCGGGGCTGGCAGCCCTGTTGCTGGTCGCGGTCATGCGTCGAAGAAGAGAGAACGGCAGGGCGCCAGAGCCATGACGATACCCCTCAAGTAATGCAGGCCATGTAATCCCGAGCAATAACTTAATCCTCCCCCAGCGCGGCCTTGTAGCGTGCCCGCGCACCCAGAAAAACGAACCCAGGCACTACGAGAAGTAAAGTTGGCAGCGTGGAATAGAGCGGCTCGGGCGTCCCCCGCAGGCTGTGGACACAGTAGGTCAGGCTGACAGCAAGCGTACCCGCACAAGCAACCCCCATGATGACGCCCACAGCGGCGGGGTTTAGCGATAGGGCAAGGCGCTCGTTGAGGCGCACCAAAGCGCCCCCCGCGAAAAATGTATAGAGTGCCTGCTTCGCTGCTGCGATCAAAGCCTCGTTCCAGCCATGCCCGTAGTTAACGGCAAAGACGAGGCTCCCAAGTACCACAGCACCCGCCAGCGCTGCAGGATAATCGATATGCCTGTCCATAAAGGCGCGAACGCGAGCGAATACATTCATGTTACAGTTTGCCTGCCCATTGGATATTCACCATGAACTCAGGCCGATAGCACAGCCTTGCCATTCCCCGACGCGTCTATCAGTACATTCTGGATGACTGCCTATGCCCTGCAAAACCGGAAGTGCTCGCGCGGGGTGGCGGGGGGGACAGCTATAATTCAGTCACATCCGGGGGGCAGGCAGGCAGCGGTTACAAAAGACCCCTCGGTCCCAAGCGCTGTTCCCGCGGCACTGTCGCCCCGGGGGCGGTAGTAATAGGTCGTTTCACAGGTCAACCCGGTCACAGGTTCACCCACGACCAGCGACGTTGAGCCGCTGCCCACATTACCGAAGTCAGCGCTGCTGCCATAATCCCCAGTCAGGCCGTAGTCAAAGACCAGGCTTGATGACTCCCCGTTAGGGTTGACAGTCGCGTTCAGCGTTGCCTCCGTCCCTGTAATACCGGAAGCCGCTTCCGTCGTAAGGGTGGGCGCGGACGATACGATGGAGACTGGGTAGTACGCCACATTATTGGCGACTGTGGTTTCTGAAATAAGATTGTCGTGATCGATATAAGCACCCAGAAAATAATTTCCCGGTGCCGTGCCGGCGGGAATCGTGACCGGGACTGTCGTCTCCAGCGCATTATCGCGGCTCAGGCTGGAAGGCACTTGTCCCAGGAACACGTCACTGCTGCTGATAATATCGTTGTCTGACAGGTAGAGGCCGATATTGGGCGTTTCAGTATCCGACTCCCCGTTGTTTTCCAGTGTGATCTCCATCTGAGTAGCAGCCCCCGCACCAACGCGGTACATCGGTTGACCGACATAGGATCCGACCACCGGCCTTGTAGTCCCATAGAAACCACGTACCGCGCCGAAGCCATGCGTGCTGTATTCCCCACTGGCTCCCGTATAGCGCATCACGGTAATGCCCACGTCGCGGAAGGAATCGAGGCCGCCGGAACGCTTGCCATGCAGATCAATCAATCCATCGGACAAATCCTCGCCAGGGCCATAATACGCTGCGATGCCATTACGCGTCACATGGCTAAAGTCGGCGCCCATCATATTGTAACTGTCGGCGCTGTGCGCCATTCCAACACAGTGCCCTCCCTCGTGCACTCCGGTGCCTGTCAAGGAACGTGACGCGCCAAAGGGATAGTGACCGGAATCATCACTGGTCGTCCAGGGCTGATTCCCAAATTGCATGTCCGCCTCGGCAACCTCGCAGGTACTGCTAAAAAACCAGTAGGTGCATGTCGCCGTGGATACTGCAGTGTCCCGGTATATTTCGTTTTCGCTATTACCAGAGAAATAGCTGTTGTCGCCATTGTCCACAGTGGTAATAGTCGCGTCTGAAAATTCTGTGAGGCGCTGAAATGCCAGCGAAAGCGCTGCTTTTTCGTTGCCCGAAAGGTTGTCGCCGTAATTGAACGTCATATCACCGCCGTTAAAATCCAGCGTCAAGCCGTTCTGACAGGTGATGTAGTTATAGGCTTTCACATCAAAAGCCAGTAAAGGTAGCAACAACAGAAATACTTTCATTCGGCCAATCATTGCGCGGACCCCACGGATTCCCAGATCAGGCCCACGAATACGTTGACGTCAACCCCTTCTTGCACCGCCCCCTTCGCGGCGGCTTTGCCCCTATTGCGGGTGCCGAATCGCGAGCCTTCAGAGCCTACCTTTTTCTCGAACCGCTGTGTGCCAATATAAATGTTCTTGAAAGAGGGGTCCGGGTTTCGAACCTCACTTTGTTTAAGGCCGAAATCCCTGCCATTCTGGAGAGGCACAACAACCACGCCATGGCCATCCTCGCTGTAAACCCTGTCCTGGAAAACCCGGTAACGTGACATCACCGCGACGCGCAGAAACGGTGACGTAGTCACCGGGTCAGTCTCCAAAAAAAGCACCTCCTCTTCGCCGACATTGAAGTAATGCGCATGGGAGGTCATCATGATCTTGTCAGGGTCATTCTGGGCAGGGCCGCCCCGCTGCACCAGTGTAAGTTGGTTTTTCGAACCCTCACCCTTGAGTTTTTCACTAATGAGAAAGGTAGTATGCGTTGAGGGTACGCCCCTCTCATCGTAGTCGTACTCCTGACTAAGAACCTGACCTCGCACTACCAGATCAGCGGCCTCGGTCATGCCGCCCAACATACTCGTGTCATTATCGATGGGAACTGCAGCAGAGAAGCCCGCTGCAACACGTTGAGCATCGTTTTTATCGAAAGTTGCATCGAGATATTCAGGAGTGGGTTCATATTCCTCTCCGCCGAGCTGTGACAACACGGCACCACAGTGCAGGCTCAACCCTAAAAATAGTATCGCTTTTATTCGCTCTGTCACAACCGCCTCCGGTCTGGCTCGCCAACGGCCTTACGAGTGCTGCTTTCGGCTTATTTCGCAGCAATGTACACCCTGTATCCTGTCACTGATCTGGTGTCCATGAGCGATTTCAGATTCACCCATCTGGTCAAATTTTACGCATATTACGGAGATTTTACGAGAAAAGCGGTTTAGCAGTTCACAAGCGCTATGAAAAGCCGTATTTGGGTCAGGCCACAAGGCATGCATCCCGCAACAGAAGCTAAGCTTCCGTTTAGGCCGAAAGGTCGATTGAAGCATCGGGAACAGGGGCTTAAGGTGACCCTTACTGCACGAGTAACAGCCAGCACTATTGCTCTGTCACCAGTCAGTTTTTCAGACTATCGGGGTGTGATTATGATTCACCGAAGAGCTATAAATTTTCATGATATTGCGCGCTCAAATTACTACTGGAACGAGATCAAAATGCGCATGCAAGTGTCACTGTCTGGCGCCCTGCTCATCGCATTAGGACTCACCTTTTTTTATATGTAAAATTTTCGCTGGGCAAAGCACTTTTCAAACTAATCTGTCAATTGCAGTTCACGGGAGCGCAGAATCGCCTGGGCACGATTCGTCACGCGCAAAACCTGGTAAATGCTGTGCAAGTGCGCTTTTACCGTACCCTCTGCCATATTCAGGCGCCGGGCAATCACCTTGTTTGGAACACCCATTATTAACTGGTCGAAAACTTTTCTTTGCTTGGGCGAAAACTGCACGCTTTCCTCTGGCACTGACATATCCGGGTTTTTAATGTCTGCGGGCTCAAGGCCCATAAGACTCGCTGCATCGGGAGGAATGTAGGTACTACCTGCCAGTACAATCCGAATAGCGTTAATAAATATCTGCATGGAGGAATTCTTGGATACGAAGCCCTGAACCCCCTTTTCAAAGCACTCTGCGATGATGTCGGGCGAATATTGGCCTGAGAAAACAACGATCGGGATATCTGCATAGTTCTCGCGGATATACACCATGCCGTCTGCACCCGATACATCGGTAAGGCTGAGGTCGAGAATAAGCAATTGATAATCGGTATCCTGTTCGAGGACGCCTAATAATTCCTCAAAACTTCCTGCCGTATTCAATTCGTCAAAAATGCTGAGCGAGACCAGCGAAGTGACCAGCGCGTTGCGCACAATCGGATGGTCGTCGACGATGAGGGCTCGTTTAGCCATTTCTCTTTTCTCCTTGCCCCCATATTTTTTATGATTTTGCCGTCACTCTATCAGAAGAGCGCTCTGTTTGCTCGCGCTCAATGCTCCAACCAGCGGGCCGGCTCGACACAACAACTTGCTGGTATGGGACTACCCCAAGAATAAAAAGCCTTTGCAGCGCAACGAGTAGTCGGTTCACTGCTCGCGTATGCGCCGCACCACCATGACCCCCCCAATAAAAGCTAAGGGCGGCCTATTGAACCGGGACGACACCAGGGAGGCTTACCGCAATTCAGATGGAATGCGAAGCGAGCTAGGTGACGACGGCACCCACACGTTGGCGTCCGACGTCACAACAGGGCACGACCGAAACAGTAAGCTGACCCGACGAAATAAGCGCGAAACGCCGGGTCAGTCACAAGTGCTTTCCGAGACTCAAAAGCCAGTTATTTGCTGGCAGCCCGTCTCCCGCTGCTCGCCTTTTTGACGGGCGCCTTGCCTTTTTTACGGCCGCTGCCCTTTGCCACTGTTGCGGACCTGCCAGACACAGACTTTCTAATTTCAACCGTCAGTTTTTTCCATGCTTTCCTATTGGCATCAACACGCTTGCTCACGATTTTCTGGGCCTTGGTATGAGTGCGCCTCGCGTCTTTTTGCAATGTCTGCAGATCTTTCCTTGCCCGGTCAACCAGTTTACGGAGTTCCTTGACCGCTTCGTCCCGATCGCCTCTTATCTTGCGCAGCTCACTTAGCAGTTCACGAAGCATCTCGTACTGCTGCCGAGCCATGTCCGCATATCCCTCCACCACAGCCCGGTTCGCGTTCGCGACCGCCTCCATGTTCTTGTGGGAACTCTCCAGCACATCGCCCCAGGTATAACCCCCTATCTTGAAGTCGTCTACATACCGTCCAATATCAAGACGCCGAGCGCCTGATTTTATATTGGTTTTTGCTTTAGGCTTGGCCTTGGCCTTGGGCTTCGCTTTGGCTTTGGCCTTGGGCTTCGCTTTGGCTTTGGCCTTGGGCTTCGCCTTGGGCTTCGCTTTGGCCTTGGGCTTCGCTTTGGCCTTGGGCTTCGCTTTGGCCTTGGGCTTCGCTTTAGCCTTGGGCTTCGCTTTGGCCTTCGCTCTGGTTTTGGATGTTGCCTTGGGTTTCGCCGCTGCCATACTAACTACCTCCGAAACTGAATTAATACTTCACTCTTGCCCTCAAGGGCACCAATTTTACCCAGTGTAGACCGGGAATCGTTTTCTACCATCACGTATTAATCAATAGATGAACCCAGATGCTTGCGCCGTAGCCCAGCGCAATAATCGGAGTCCATCGCAAGTGCGTGGTAAAAGTATAATGGCCCCGGGCCTGACCCATCAACGCCACACCTGCCGCCGAACCGATAGACAATAAGCTACCGCCGACACCTGCTGTCAGCGTAACCAGTAGCCACTGCGCATTATCCATAGGCGGATTCATCGTCAGCACCGCAAACATAACCGGGATATTGTCAACAATTGCAGACATTACTCCAATCAGGATATTCGCATTCGTGTAACCGAGATAACCGTACATTGCCTCGGAGGCGATACCCAGATAGCCAATAAAGCCGAGGCCACCAACCGTAAGAATCACTCCATAGAAAAAGAATAACGTGTCCCACTCGGCCTGGCCGATTTTTGAAAAAACGTCGAAGTCATAGGGGTCATCATGCTCGCTGGGAGGGTCATCGTAGGATCGCCACCACGCCCGCGATTTGAGGCCAAGATAATAGCCATAGAGCTTCAGGTAGAGCAGCCCACCCATCATTCCATAGGCCGGAGGCACATGCAGAAAATTGTGCATGACCACTACAGTCGCAATCGTAAAGAGGAACAAGAGGGCCATCTGAATGCCGCCGTACATCAATCTGCGGCCTCCCTCCTCGGGCGCCGCAGGGGGCTTGCCCGTCGGCAATGCGAACTGCATAAAGACTGCCGGCACAAGATAATTAACCAGAGATGGGACAAACAGATTTAGAAAATCAGTAAAGTGAAGAATACCCTTCTGCCACACCATCAGGGTCGTTATATCGCCAAAAGGGCTGAACGCACCGCCTGCATTTGCCGCGACCACAATGTTGGTACACGATACTCCAATAAAACGCGAATGGCCCTGGCCTACTGCCATCACAACGGCGCACATGATCAGTGCCGTTGTCAGATTATCCGCTATCGGCGAAAGCAAAAAAGACAGTATTCCGGTCAGCCAAAATAACGACCGATAGCCAAAGCCCCTCGAAACAAGCCAGTGACGCAATTCGTCAAACACACCACGCTCCAACATGGAGTTGATGTAGGTCATGGCTACCAGGAGAAAGAAAAATAGCTCGGCGTACTCAAGAAAATCGTGACGTATACCCTCTGCTACTTTATCGGGGAGACCTGCCTGATTGTATGCTATCGCAATAACCAGCCAAACCAGCCCTGCGGCAGCCAGCATAGGCTTGGACTTCCGGAGATGAATACGCTCCTCGAGCACAACGAGCACATAGGCAGCGGCGAAGCCGAACAGAGATATGTACCCTACCCAAGAGCGGGTTAAATCCAGTGAATCACCGGGTGAGGCACTTGAAATCGCAGGGTTACAAAATAACAACCCCGCCAATAGCGCCAGAGATATTCTCGCCATTCTTGGCCTCGCCTCTCTTCTAGTCTGCTGCACATGTGCTTGGAGCACGGGGCAGTATACTGAATGAAAGACCTTCGCCCCCCCATTTTCAGCGGTCAAATTTCACCAGAATAGGAATTGAAGGCTAGATCGAGCAACCCACTTGATCAGTTAGGTTCTGTCTTACATGCCAACAATTGCGGAATAGAGCATCCTGTCACCTTCATCGCACCAAACACATAAACTAGCCCAATAGGCAGGTCTATTGCCAGCAACCAGTACTCCCACGACTCGGCCAGCAGATTGGGAACCGCATAAAGCACGGCGCAGATGGCCGAGAGTCTCACCAGCCCCTGCCAGAAAAATACAGGGGCACGGTTAGTCATATCATGTGACGACCACATCAATAGCGCCGCGGCCATCATCAGAAAAGTCCCTAATGTAATAAGAGGAACGAACTGCCCTTTTAGCGGCTCCGACGCCATGGCTATGCCAATAGCACCCGCCCAAGTGCCCGCACCGACAAGAAAATCGGAAAGCCCTGTCCACCAGATAAATTTTTGTAACATTTTGTGACCTCCAGATTGCGCGCCAACTAACGCGCTGAAAGAATTATCCAGCTTCTGTGTCAAAGGAAATGTGCATTTCCTTGATGCCAGGTATAAAATTGGACACCAAATTATGTGGTGTGCTTTTAAGTCGCGGGTTGCGCATCCGCGGAACAATCTCTTCAAACATAACAGACAATTCCTTTCGCGCCAGGTGAGAGCCAATACAGAAGTGCTGGCCTACACCGAAGGTTCGGTGCTGATTTTTGAGATCTTTCATGCGCTGCCCGCGAGTAACATCGAAGACGTCTGCATCGTCTCCAAACTGCTCCGGATCGTGATTTACAGATGGATAAAACAACCTCACAAGGTCGCCTTTCCTGATTTTTTTTCCGCCCAAGGTAACATCTGCTGTTGCGGTGCGCTGCATTTGAATAAAGGGTGGGTAAAAACGGAGTATTTCTTCCACTGCATCAGGAATTAGTCCCGGGCTGTCAATTAGCAACTGATGCTGGTCAGGGTTTTCGATAAGCAGTCGCATACCCTGACTAGTCGCAGTGCGAGTCGTTTCAACAGCCCCTGCGATTAGAATCAGGAAGAACGAGCAGAACTCGAACTCGTTAAGGCTCTCACCTTCAACGACACCGTTCAGTAAAGCATTAATAACCGTGCCTCCCTTTGGATCAGCCTTGTGACTTGCAGCCAACTCCATCGCGATCTCAAAGATCTGCGCTGCAGCTAACTGTCCGTCTTCTGCAGAGACATCCATCTCAGGGTCGTCCATGCCTATCATGACATCAACCAGGCCAGAGAATGTCTGGCGTTTCTCTGCGGGCATCTCCATCAATGAGCAAATAACAAATAACGGCATCTCCGCAGCCACCTCTGACACGAACTCACACTCGCCCCGGGGTATGACTTTATCTATTATATTTCTGGCGTAATCTCGCATCAAAGGTTCGAGTGCATCTACCGCTTTGCTGGTAAAAGCATTACTCACGACGCGTCGATACTTGATGTGATCCGGCGGATCCATATTGATAATCAACTGACGCATGATTTCCAGCGACTCCGGGTCGCTACCCCCGGGCTGTGGGTGCGCCAAATTAATACTGGAGGAAAATTTTGCGGGGTTTTTAGAGACAAAATCGAGTTCTTCACGTCTTGTAATAGCCCAGTAGTCGCCACCTGTGCCTGGTGCGCCATCCTGGTATGAGACAGGCTGCTCAGACCGCAGCCTCGCAAAAGCATCAAAAGGAAGGCCGCGATTATGGGTCATCGGGTTCATCAGGTCTGCCTGAAATGGGCATTTATCTGTCATGGCAATTCCCGGTCCGGTTTTTATTTGCTGTTTCAGTCGGCTGCTACGCAGGCGAGCAGATCAACGCGCCCCACCAGCCCACGCCTGTGGACAGCAAGTGTACAACAGGGCCGCCAATTACTCACCCTGCCGCAGACACACCCAGTGTGTGAAGCAATCGGCGCGGGCGCACTGCAACAGATGCATCGGGCTACCGCCGGTATTGCCACGCAGGTTTCCAACTCAGTCATACGCACGCGCGTGTCTCGTAAGCTAAATACGGCCAGCCATATTCCGTTCGGTCACGTTGATTCTATTCGGCGCCGTCTGACTCACACCGCGCTTGATTATTACTTGCATAGTGAGCGTTGAACAGCCATGTTATCGGTTATCTCTAGCACATACCTATTTAATAAAAACTGAAGGTAAACCATGTCGACCGTTTCAGTTGAAGATAAAGATGCTTTTTTTAAAGATGTTGAAACAGCCGCAAAAAAGTCTGTCTGGTGCGCGTTGGCGACAATTGCGGGAAATGAGCCGCGGGTGCGCATGGTACACCCCACATGGGAAAACGACATACTGTGGATAGCAACGGGGCCGAGCACCGCAAAAGTACGACAAATGCAGCAGAACGAATCGGTTGATATCCAATTTCAGGTTGCACCTGACGCTTTCATACACCTGCTTGTCCGAGGCAAGGCCGAGATTTTCAACGACGAGGTGACCAAAAGCCGAGTATGGGATGTAATGGATTACGACCTGTTTCAATTCTGGCCTGATGGACCAGAAAGCGAGGAATATTGTGTGGTCAAAGTGATACCAAGCCGCGTAGAACTGTCCGAAATGTTTGGAACCATGAACAAACGTGTATGGAGCGCTTGAAGCGCTAAAGGCCCCGCCGTGAATCAGAGCCCGGAACTGAAAGCTATTCTAAACTCTATTCCCGCAGACTTTGCCGATCCCGCTGCTGATTACCAAAGTGTTCGCAAAACCTTTGAGGGCTTTCATGGACACCCTACCGGCAGTGACTTGCAAATCACCTTTTCCACATACGGTGGCGTCCGGTGCGGCGAATACGAACTCCGCGGCGGCCTGAATCACCCGATCGCGTTTCACTGTCACGGCGGCGCATTTGTATCCACACCTCTGGATGAGTACCATTTCTACGCTGAGATTATCGCCCGGCAAACGGGCTGCCGCGTCGTTATGCCTGACTACCAACTAGCCCCTGAACACCCCTGGCCAGCAGCACCAGATGACTGTTTTCAGGCCTATGTGGGTCTGCTGGAATCCGGTATTCCTCACTCCGCTATTGTTCTCTTTGGAGAATCATGCGGCGGCAGTCTGGCCCTGGCATTACTGACAAGACTACGCGATGAAAATTTGCCGATGCCCGCGTGTTTTATATCACTGACCGGGTGGTTCGATTTGTCTGTTGCAGGTCGATCTATCGAGGGACGCGACCCGTTCCTGTCAGCGCAGTGGGTACGCAACCGGGGGCTGGACTATACGGGGGGCGCACTGCCCCTCGATGACCCGGCGGTATCTCCTGCATATGCAGACCTCAGTGGGCTACCACCGCTGTATTTACAAATTGGACAATACGACACAGTCAGGGAGGGCGCTCTCACTCTGGGAGCGTCCGCTTTGCAGGACGGGGTGGATGTATTGATGGAGAGCTGGCCCGGCATGGTCCACGGATGGCACGGTCTGGTCAACGCGGGCGTGCCGGAAGCAGCTGCCGCCTGGAAGGCGATACGCCACTACCTAGAATCAGCCTGCGATGTCTAGGCGCGCGGGCTGTCACTCGCCGGCATACGGGTAGACCACCAGATCAGTAACAGCAGACCAACCTGCAACACGAGGCGAATCGTCAGGAAAGCAGGGGGAACATCGGGGAAGAGATCAGGGTTCAGCCACATGTGTATGTTGGCCGGAGTAACGCAAATGACCAACAGTATCAATCCGTTACCCGCCCACTGACGCAATGATGGCAGCATTATCCCGATCGCACCCAGTATTTCGAAGATACCACTTATGTAGACAATTTCTGTGTGAAAGCCGATCCAGGGCGGCATGATAGATTCAAAGAAAGCAGGATCGGTAAAGTGGGTTATGCCTCCTACCATAAAAAAAAGGAATACTATCGCCAGACCCAAGTTTTTTGCGGTAAACACTGCACACCTCCCTCAGTTGGCAGAAATCTCCTGGTCACTCAAGACCGTATGCAACCATCTGCCTATTATTCGAATTTCCTCGAGACACACCTCGTGCCCCATAGGGTAGTCATGCCATTCAATATTATAACCCGCCTGTTGTAACGCATGATAAGTGGATTCTCCGAGCGAAAGCGGCAACACCTCGTCCCGCTGGCCGTGACACATGAGGATAGGGATATTCCTGTTAGCGGCGGTTGAAGCGTCATCCAGTTCCATGGCTTCAACCCGAAATGTCGACAGGGCGAGAATACCGGCGAGCGGCTTGGGATAATGCAGCCCCACATGGAACGCCATAACACCCCCCTGAGAAAATCCAGCAAGGAGGATGCGATCAGCAGGAGTGCCGTTGTCGATCTCCTGCTGAATGAGATCTTTGATAGCGTGTGCGGAACGGTCGATACCTGGCATTGCTGCGGAGCCAGAAGTCTCAAAATCAAACCAGGCCCGGGCACGCTCGCCACCAAATGCGCTAATGGCCATCTCGGGCGCATGGGGAAATATAAACCGCACCGGCAACGCCTCCGGCAACTGCAAGGCTGGCACCACCGGCTCGAAGTCATGGCCGTCCGCACCAAGGCCATGCAGCCATATGACCACTGCCACAGGTTTTGAGCTGGGATTAACTTCCACTAATGGCAGGGGGGTAGACAGCATTTATCGCCTATTTAGCGCCACAGTCACGCTTGTCAGTTCAAGTCTGCGGCGTATTCCCGCAGAACCGAGAGCGGGATGGTCTCAAGCGCCCGTTTGTGCGTGCGGGTCAGGTATACCCGGGGAGCCATACTTTGCTCGTGCGCCTCCAGCCACCGTGGCGCACAAAGACACCAGCTATCACCCGGCTTGAGCCCGGGGAAACCATACTCAGGCAGCGGCGT
>CAJQQW010000404.1 GCA_905480565.1 uncultured Halioglobus sp.
CTATGGGGTGTAGCCGTGCTGACAATTCGAGGGCGCAACGCTTTTATAAACGCTAGTGCATCTCCAGGGCGCGCTGTCCCGCAGCACCCGGCGTGCCGCGCTGCTGCAGACCACCTTGTCCCATATCCGGGTTGGAGTTTCTGTTGAGGGCAACCGGAAGGCGTCGCTGCAGTAGACCCAATCCCCACTCGTGCTGCGGCATGGGTGCAGTCAGGTCGTCTGCATCAACGACGGAGACAAAACCGAATAGGGGCTGAACGCCTTTACCGCCGCCGCCATAGTTATCCCACTCTGACCGGACGGCAGCGCTCAGTCGGTGCTGTTCATCGAAAGACAGTAGCAAGAAGTTACCCTTTACCCGCATCTCGCCCCAGTCTGCGGTCAGAAACTCGGCGCCCAGTGCGCCAAGGCTGATACCGACAGAATCCTCGCGAATGTGCCAGTACTCCCACGCCATTAAGTAGCCGTTGTCACTGGAAGACAAGCGCATCGGTGGGCCCAGTTGAAGCAGTACTGCTCCCAATGGTGTGCCTTTCTCCGGGACCGCATCCCCTGCTAGCGACATGCCCATGTCCCAGCGCCACTGGGTACATGCACTGAAAAAAGTACAGGCAATTAGAATGAACGCAGTGAGACTAGCCTTCATCGGCAGGCTGTATATGCGTCGAGTATTCCATCAATACGTCATCCTCATCGAAGAAAAATACTGCCCTGTCATAGCGAGTATCAATTTTCATACGGTTGTAGAGTATGAGAATCATTCCTTCGCCATCGGAATGTTCGAACAGATAATACAGAACCGACTCATCGTCCAGGGCGATAACCTGTGATGTTGGGCCCAGTATCGCCAGTACGTCCTGACGCGTGCTTTTACCCCTTTCCAGCGTTTCAGTTGCCGTGTCTTGCCAGCTCACTTCAACGCCGCGTTTGCTTTCAAATTGGACACATCCGCCGAGTAGCGCGATGCTCAGGATGGTGGTCAGACTGAGTGTTTTCATGAGAGTTGCACTTGGTTATTTGGACTAGGGCTGAACAGAATAGGGTATTTGCCGGTCTGTGGCTATTCTAGCTCCCATCACGTCAGGTTCGACAAAGCTTTAGCAAGGGCGCTGGACTTCGCTATAATGGCGGATGATAGGACAATCATTGGTGTACTAGAGAAATGTCTGAGAAAAACCGCATTCCTGCCGCGCAGGTGGGTAGCGGCGAAAAATTTGTCAGTGAGCGTGGGATTGCAGCGATCAAGGATGGTATCAAAGCAACCGGCGGTGACGCTGCCAGACTTGCTAAGCCCGAATGGTTGCGAGTGCGATTGCACGGTGGAGCAACTTTTGAAAAAGTTCGCGGTATTGTGCACGAGCACAACCTGGCAACCGTTTGTGAGGAGGCCAAATGCCCCAATATGAGCGAGTGCTGGAGTGCGGGCACCGCCACCATAATGCTAATGGGCGACGTGTGTACGCGCGCGTGTCGATTTTGCGCGGTTAATACGGGGAACCCTGGCGGCTGGCTGGATGCGGAGGAACCTGCCAATGCTGCCCGTTCGGTGAGTTTGATGAAGCTGAAGTATGTGGTTCTTACTTCTGTCAATCGCGATGATCTTCCCGACGGGGGTGCAGAACATTACGCCGCTTGTGTGAGGCGGGTGCGCGAGGAAAATCCTGATACAGCGGTTGAGGCTCTCACCCCGGATTTTCTTGGAAACCTCGCCGATGTCGAGGCGGTGGTTGATTCAGGCATTGCTGTATTCGCGCAAAATATTGAGACCGTAGAGCGACTCACTCATCCGGTAAGAGATCCGCGTGCAGGGTATCGCCAGACGCTGGACGTGTTGGCCCACGCGAAGCAATATGCTCCCGACGTATTGACCAAGACCAGTCTTATGCTCGGCCTCGGCGAGACCGAGGAAGAGATTCGTGACTGTATGGATGACTTGCGTGCTGCCTCTGTTGATATATTAACACTCGGTCAGTACCTGCAGCCTACGCGCAACCACTCGCCGATCGATCGCTATGTAACGCCCGAGCAATTTGAAATGTATCGTAATTGGGGCCTTGGTAAGGGTTTTCTTGAGGTCGTTTCCGGTGTATTGGTTCGCTCCAGCTATCGCGCAGAGCAGGTGCTCGCGAAGAACAACGTGGGCCTGTCGTAGACCTCCTCGCACAGCCCCCGGTGCAGGGCTTGCGACCGGAGCCCGTATTAGGCGTCTCGCTAGAGGGTATATCGTTGCTGCGCCTCGATCAGTCGGCTGATCTGGCGCCGGGCAATAAACGGTACAAACTGGAAGGTTTTCTGGAGCAGGCGCGGCGTAGGGGTGTTAAACGGCTGCTGAGTTTCGGCGGAGCCTGGTCAAACCACCTGCACGCGCTGGCCGCAGTCGGTGCTGATCAGGGGTTTGAAACGGTGGGACTGGTGCGCGGTGAAGCCCACGAATTGAATTCGCCTACTCTGCAGGATGCTCGCCGCTGGGGTATGCGAGTTGTGGCGCTTGGCCGGAGTCAGTTTCGGTTGCGTAACGACTCCCTTTTCCAGCAGCAGCTGGTGGCCGAATACTCCCCGTGTCTCCTGATCCCGGAGGGGGGTGCAGGTCCTCCCGGTGTGCATGGATGCATTGCCATCGCTGATACAGTCCGCAGGCTCGGTAGGGGGGCACGACGCATCGTATTGCCCGTGGGCACGGGAACAACCATGGCAGGTATAGTAGCGGGCCTCGATAATACGTTCGAGGTGATTGGGGTTGCCAGCATGAAGGGGGCGGTTGATCTCGAGGGCCGTATAGCGGGTCTGCTCGATCTGATGACACCTGGCGATCACGCGCGCTGGCGCATTGACCATGGTCATCATTGCGGAGGTTTCGCCCGGGTGAACTCATCGCTCAGGGCGTTCATGCTGGCGTTTGAAGCTGTGCAGGATGTGCCTTTGGATCCGGTCTACACGGGCAAAATGATGCTGGCATTGCATACAGCATGCCAGCGTGGTGAGCTTCATGGGAGATCTACTACGTTGGCCATTCACACCGGTGGTCTGCAAGGTCGTCGAGGGTATGAGTGGCTGGGTGGTATAAGTTAGGGCTGTGCCCCAGGACATAGCTTTTCAGATGTCACCGAACTGATAATTCAGTTGCACATAGGCACCTCGAGGTTGACCTACGAAATAGCGGTAGTTACCAAAACCGAAGTCTGCTCGTTCCGCGTAGTCTTCATCCAGCAAGTTGGTGAGTCTCAGGCCGGCTGAAAGACGCGTCGTTAGGTCGGCAGTGATGCGCAGGTTGAATAGGGAGTGGCCGTTGTAGCGATGCTCGTTTTGGGGTTCCAGATAGTAAGAATCCATATACACCCATTCCAGTTCTGCCTTGGATTGACGCCCGGCAATCGCAGAAAGGTCCCAGCCAAGTCTGGCACTACCGAAGATATTGGGTGAGGTGTCGATATCGTTGCCCTTGATATCCCTGCTGCCGCCACCCAGCAGCATCACACGACTGTCGTAGGTGTGGCTGGCTACATTGGCATCAACAGCCGCCGACCAGTGTTCACTGATCTGGTAGTCGAGCCCCAGTTCAACGCCATAATGCCGTGTTTTGGCGCCGCTGACGTTCTGCCGGTCTGCATCCTGAAAGATGACGTCGTCCTTGTTCATATAATAGCCAGCGAGGTCGTAGCGTAAGCGATCCTGC
Organism: uncultured Halioglobus sp.; assembly: GCA_905480565.1. Taxonomy (GTDB): domain Bacteria; phylum Pseudomonadota; class Gammaproteobacteria; order Pseudomonadales; family Halieaceae; genus Marimicrobium. The sequence continues at coordinate 3,674 of CAJQQW010000404.1, forward strand.
AAATAACCCCTGAAACCGAGTTCGATGTTATCGAGTTTTTCGGAGTCCAGGTCAGCGCTTTGCTGGCCAGCTTGCAAACGATATAGCTCAGCTGCTTGCGGGGCGCGATAACCCCGCGCGATGCGAAAGTAAGTGACATGATCTTCATGCAGGTTGTAGCTGACGCCGGCGTTAAGAGACCATTCGGTAAAATCGTCGTCCCGGTCAGCTGGGCGGTAGAACCGGCAGTTATCTGCATCAGGGCCACAGGCGCTGCCGTCTGTTGCATGATTATCATAGTCGTACTTCGTGTATTCAACTCGAATGCCGCCACCCAGCTCCCAATTCGAGTCGAACTGCGTGCGTAATTGGGTATAGGCTGCCGCGACAGTCGCGTCTACTGTGTAGTCATAGTGGATGCCTGCTGGCATATTAGGGCTGAAGGGTTCTTGTTGGGTTTCTTTCAGAGAGGCATCGGTGTATTCCAGGTCGACACCGTTGATCCATCGCAGGCTGTCTGCATCGGTATTGATATGAGCTCTCAATCCGATACTGCTGTGGTCGTTCTTTTCGGTGGGCTGCCATGGCAGGAAGTGCATCAAAAACTTCATTTTGTTGGCGCGCAAGTAAGGCGTGAAAACCAGCGTATTTTTATCGTCAAGTGATGTGCTGGCGGCTGTGTAAAATCGCAGGGACCAGGGTTTGCGGTATGCCTCGGGGTTCGGGTTTTCTTTCTTGAGATCACCATCCTTGTAGGCGTTAAAACCCTGAATATACCCAGCGGTGTTCTGATCGAGGTTGGCGCCGTCGAGCACCGAACGAATATTCCAGTCATTACCACCGTAGTCGTGCCTCAGAGTGACTTTTTGCTGGTCGTAACCCGAGCTCTTTTTATATCCGCCATCGTGCGTGACGTTGGCATTGAAACTGATGCCGTGGCGTCCCGTGGTATCGCTATAGCGATACTTGCCGCGCAGGTACTCGTAGGGGCCTCCCTCTAATGACAAACGGTTATCCAGTTGTGTGGAGGGCGGCGCGCTGATCACATTGATCACGCCATGCATTGCGTTAGAGCCGAACAGCGCGGTCGAGGGGCCGCGTAACACCTCTATGCGTCCCGCTTGTTCGAAATTAGCGTCAAATAATTGGTTGATATTGCAGAACCCCGGCGCTCTTAAACTGATGCCATCGGCCGCCGTCAGAAAAGCACCACAGCCGCCGGCGCCGGTTAATACCGGAGAGCGCAGCGAGATAAGACTTTCCTGTCCGTTGCCCCGACTTATCCAGGCGCCTGGCACGCGCTGCATGATCTCGTTAATATGGATCGCATCAACCAATGCAAGCGCTTCGCGATCTACTGTGGACCAGGCCAGTGGCATTGTCAGTGCGTTTTCTGTCAACCGGTTGGCGGTGACCAAAACATCTTCCTGCACCGGTGTGTTGCTCAGTGCGGGTCCGTGATAGGCAAGAAGTGGCAGCAGGGTGACCCACAGGGTCAGCCGGGTGCGTGATGTTTGCATACTACAGTCTCTGAATATCTTCGAGGCTGGATTGTATCGGATATAGCTGGTTATCCCAAAGTCGAGTAGCGAGCGCCTTAGCAGCCGCGCTAGCAGAGCCGGGATAATTCGGTATACTCGCGATATTCGCGGGATGTTCTCCGACATCTCGTGCGACCTATCTTACGAAGGAAGCGTCCATGTTTAGACTATGTTCATTACCGGTAATATGTGCCGTAGTTGTGCTCGGTGGTTGTGCTCAGGCTGAGCAGCGTAAGGTCACGGCACCGGAACGTGGCGATGCCGCTTATTTAAAAGGTGTGGATACCCGATCTGACGAACTGTATGTAAAAGCGGATACACCGGGTGAGGCCATGCACTATCGCAAGGTGTATATCGCTCAGGCCGATCTGGATGACATAAGCGTTATCCCCGCCGAGGGCAATAACCTTGATGACGACTGGATAATTGAGGATTCAGAAGTAGTGGTCATGCAGGACGCCATTAACAGAGAATTCACTGCCACCCTGAGCTTCCAGTCAGCCTACACCGTCGTGGATAGTCCTGAGGATGCAGAGATTATTTTGAATACCACTGTGGTTGCTATTCATCCAAATGAAACATTCGAGGAAGTGGCGGCGGGTGCTCGTCCCAGTGGTTCGATCACCGCCAGTCTGGCGCTGGTGGATGCCAGTACAGGGAGGGTGATGGTGCGTTCTGTAGACACCCGTTCGACGGACAATATATGGGCGTTTAATCAGTTGGAGAATCAGGATGCCGCTGTGGACGCAATTTTTCGCGCCTGGGGCAATAGCATTCGCCGTGGCATGTTGGCACTGCAGGGCCGCAGCAGCGATCCTCTTGCGCCTGTGTTACAGCTCAAGCAGCAGTAGAGCGATAATGCTGTGTCTTTACGCCGGGGTCAGCTGGCGGCGATAATATTTGGATCCTGTGCTGCGCTGCTGGGCCCCTCCCTGTTACGCACCGCATCGGCGATTCTGAAAAGCGGCACTCTCAGCATCTCGATCACATCCTCACTGGCACTGGTTTCCTCAAGGGCCTTGTTCATGCATGCCAGCCACTGATCTCGCTCCTCCGGGCCGATATGATAGGGCTCATGGGGCTCCGTCATACAAACGGTGCCATGCTTGTCGGCGTAAAGAGGAGGGCCGCCCATCCAGCCTATAAGGTACTCGGCGAGCTTATCCTTCATCGGGTCCAGGTCCTGCGCATGCATTGCACGCAAGGCCGCGGCGTCTGGCCAGGAGTCCATAATGTCGTAAAAAACGCCGACTAGGCGCCTAATGCCCTCTTCGCCGAGTATCTGGTATGGGGTCTGGGGTGATGCCATGGAGATATGCTACTCGCAGTAGTATGCCCGTTCTCGGGCCTGAAGCACTATTATAGCGAGGTATGAAAGCACATTATAGGTTTTGCAGCCTGTGCGATATTGTCGCAAAGATTTGAGCCCCCAGTGGTATCTTGGTCGCGACTTCCGGAAATGGTTGACGACAGGGGCATAGCCCTTCGGGCGTATCCTCTGCTAAAATCGCAGCCGTTTCCGATCCGGTGCTTTGCCGTTTAGACAAGGTTTGCCGGGTTTCTCATCAGGCACCGTACAGGACGACAATATGAGTCTCGCCGACAAGGTATTGGCGGTCAACAATGACCTGCCTATTCGAACTGACGCCCCGGTACACAGTGGCAAAGTCCGCTCGGTTTATTGGTTGAGCGCCCAGGATAGCGCGCGATTGATCGCCGAGCGTGGCTATAATGTCGCCGCGGAAGCGCCTCTGGCAATCATGGTGATCTCTGATCGAATTTCTGCCTTTGAATGCATCTGGCATGGGAAAGGCGGTATGCAGGGAGTACCTGGCAAGGGGGCAGCCCTGAACGCCATATCTAACCACTGGTTTGACCTTTTCCGAAATCGAGGGCTGGCGGACAGTCACATATTGGAGGTGCCACATCCTTTGGTCTGGATCGTGCAAAAGGCTCGACCTGTAATGATCGAGGCGATTGCGAGGCAGTACATTACTGGCTCTATGTGGAGAGCCTATGACAAGGGCGAGCGAGATTTCTGCGGGATTACGCTACCGGACAGTCTGCATCGGGATCAGCGTTTGCCGGAGTTGCTCATTACGCCGTCGAGCAAGGGTATTCTCAGAGGTATACCGGGTGTGCCAGAGGTTGATGATGTCAACATCACTCGCAGTGATATCGAGAACAAT
>CAJQQW010000405.1 GCA_905480565.1 uncultured Halioglobus sp.
GTGCCTGGAGGTGATGCTGGACGCGCCCGGCGTCATGGGTAGCCAGTTACCATCTTCTTTCACCGCGCTGACAATTATTTCATAGTTGCCATGCTCGTCTGTTTTGAATTCGGTATCGTTTAGCGTAGAGCCTATGCCGTCACCGTTCGTGTCAGCGCCTAGCTCCACAGTGAAGCTGGTATAGGTGGCTCCAGCCAGATTGCCACTGATTCGGTAGCTATGCTGGTCATTAATCACCGCCGAGAAATAACGTGCATCCGGGTTATCGCCCAACATTTTCTTATGCTGGTTGATAAAGGGAGTAAAGAATGGTCTCGATGGGTCTGCTTCCAGCCAGCATTGCAAACCATGCATCAGGACGTGCAGTAGCACACGCCGCGCTTCGGCGAAATCCTGTGGCGTGCGCAGTTTCCACTCGGGGCTGGAGAAAGCCGCTTCCAGTTCGTTAATCGCTTTCTGTAGTTCTTTTAGCGCCGCCGCCGCCTCACTATCAGGGTTGTCGGCCGCAATTGATTGCAAACTTGGTGCCAACAGCGAACTTACGAGGCCGCTCAACGCGGCACCTTTCAAAACATCTCGACGATCCATTGGGTTTCTCCTCGCGCAAATTCCATAGAGATTTTATTCACGTTTCGGGGCGTTGGCCACCGCAAAGTATATCGGTTACGCGCTCGGTATCCATATACTCTTTCAAGCGTAAAAGTTTGTTGTCTTTGAATATAAATAAGAAATGATACTCGTTGGAATAAGTCTCGCCCGATATATGTTCGCCTTCGCTTGTAGCTTCAACTGCGGCTTTGTGTTCGTCGACGACCAGGCCAGTGATTACAAATTTCAATCCATTTGGAAAGACATCAAATATGCCTCCGGCGCTTTCTGCGACTTGTTCGCGTGTATACGTGCCGGATATGAGTGTGTTGCCCATGGTTTGCAGGCTACCCTCCTCATGGTAGCTGTTCACGATATGCTCTACGTCACCGCGATTCAATGCAGCAAAGAAGTTTTCTACGAATTGCTTGTTGCTGGCACTTAAATTACTCATGCGTTTATTCCGTCTGTGAGGGCAAGTTATCTAGTAGTCTATCCTGCCGCGCTGTGTCTTTAGTTTTCCACGCCGGGTTTTCTTGTCCATCCTGCGTTGCTTGCTGCCGCGGGTGGGCTTTGTTGGTCTCCGACGTTTCTCTACTTTAACAGTATCCCTGATAAGCTCTGCCAGGCGCGCAAGCGCATCCGCCCTGTTTTTTTCCTGGCTCCGGTAGCGCTGTGCTTTGATCACAATCTGCCCGTCTGCATTGAGGCGCTGATCACTCAACTCCAACAACTTTTGCTTACATCGTTCTGGTAAGGAAGATGACTGCACGTCAAAGCGTAGGTGAATCGCTGTAGATACTTTGTTGACGTTCTGGCCGCCGGCTCCCTGGGCGCGAATAGCGCGAAATTGAATTTCTTCGTCGGGAATGCTGATATAATTCAAGATTTCCAGGCCCATGCGATGAACTACCGGGGAGAGATTGATTGAGAGAATAAGTGGTGGAGTATAACCCAGTAGACGCGCAAATAATGCGTCTTAATCAAAGCCAAAGCAGGACTGCACAGGCGAGTGTTGAGCATTGGAACTCACAATGCATGGCCGTTGCCAATTTTCTCAATCTGAGGCTTGAATGCGCCCGGCGCCAGTAAGTTTTTGAACTCATCGAAGGGCACTGGCTTGCTGAACAAGTATCCCTGAATTACGCTCGCACCATGGTTTCTCAAAAAATGATACTGCTCATGTGTTTCGACGCCCTCGGCGACGAGCTTTAGCCCCATGCTTCTGGCCATGGCGATAATCGCGATCGCGAGATTGGCGTCGTTCTCACTCTTGTCTATTTCAATAACGAAACTTCTATCAATCTTCAACTCATCCAGAGGTAGCCTGCTGAGATAGCTCAGAGAGGAGTAGCCGGTACCGAAATCATCCATGGAGAGTTCTACCCCCATTTTTTTCAGCGTGGACAGGGCGCTAATCGTAGCTGCGGTGTCATCCATCATAATGCCCTCGGTGAGTTCGAGCTGGAGTCGCCGGGGATGCAGCCCTGTCCTGGCCAGTACATCCGAGACTTTATCGACAAAGGAGGTGTTAAACTGCAGCGCAGAAACATTGACGGAGACCTGTGGGAGATTGATGTTCAGGGCTTGTAATTCCACCATCTGCCGGCAGGCTTGTTCCAGACCCCACTGTCCAAGCTCCACGATCAGGCCTATTTCCTCTGCCAGTGGGATGAACTTGAACGGCGCTACCATGCCTAGCTTTGGGTGATCCCAGCGCATTAGGGCCTCGGCCCCCGAGACTTCCCCGGTTAAGGTATCTACCTGAGGCTGGTAATGCAGTAATAACTCGCCGTTTTCAATGGCCCGGCGTAGTTCGGTTTCCATTTCAAGGCGATCAGCACTTGCCGCGTCCATACTTTTTTCATAAAACAAGTATTTGTTTTTTCCAGATGTTTTGCAGTGGTACATTGCCTTGTCGGCAGCCTTCATTAGTTCTTCCACTGTCTCTGCATGATCAGGCGCGATGGCAATTCCAATACTTGGGGTGACCACCAGATCATGCCCGTCGATAGTCATGGGTTGGCTCAATGTCTCTATGATGCGCAGGGCAACTATGCCCGCTGACTCTGCCCGGTCAAGTCTGTTTAGCACGACGGTGAATTCATCGCCACCCAGTCGTGAGATCCTGATGCTTGATTCCGAGTCCGCGTAGTACGCCAGCAGATCGCTTTCTCTTATGCAGAGAGAGAGACGCGCGGAAACTTCGCGGAGCAACAGATCTCCGGCGCTATGTCCCAGTGAGTCGTTTATGCGTTTGAAATTATCCAGATCAAGGAACAGAAGAGATAGCATCTCCTCGTTCCTTTTAGCCAATTTAAGTAGCACATCCAGTTTTTCGATAAATAACCGACGATTGGGTAGGTCGGTGAGACTGTCGTAATAGGCCAGGTGACGAAGCCTGTCCTTGGTCTCAGTGACTTCTTTCACGGCCCGATTAAGTTCCTCGTTACGCTTGGACAATTGCGAGGTGCGTTCTTCTACTTTCATACTGAGCAGCTGGTGATCGACATCCATGCGCGTCTTATAGTGATGCAGTCCGCCGACCATACGGTTTAGCACCGAGACGATCTCTTTGAACTCGCCGCTGTTCTCGACACCCTCGTATTTCACTGCGTGCCCAGCGGCAATGTCGTCTGCCATACGCTTTACGATAGAAAAAGGCGCCGTGATACGGCGTGTAATATAGCGGCTGACAATGGCGCAGATAAGGATGAAGAGCGCGGCTATCGCCAGCACTGTTGCGCTACTGGGAAGGAGCTGACGCATCAATTGTGCACGGCTTAAACCGAGATGGACATAGCCAATAACGTGCAGGCTACCCGCGCTATCTGAGTTGATCAGTGTTTTGCTGAATTCTGCTTCGTTGACGGTGGCAGCAGCAGGATTTATGGCAGACATAATGGGTATCGTGAGATCCCAGATTTTATCGATGCCTGAAATCATCCACCATTGAGAAAGGCTGCCATAGGACTGCTGATTCGTTGATAAGCCAATCTCGGCGACGGGCAGGGTACCGCGCATCGATTCCAGGCTTGGTGGGTCGGTTTCAGCTATCGTCCCGGGGTAGAGCTGGCTCAATGTCCTGCCGCGACCATCGATCACCCGGGCGAAGCTCAGGTATGGTCGATCGTTTACGAGCTTGGACAGCGCGGAGCGCAGCATAGACCGGTCCCTGTAATAGACACCCAGTTGCAACTGGGGCAGGCTCTGTGCTCGCTCGGCAGTGTTGGAAAGTGCAAGATCTCGGGAAAGCGAGTACTCCCGGTGCAGTGTATTGGCTGACAGCAGCACAGCCGCAGCGATAGCGACGGAAAGAACGAGGGAATTAATTTTGCCTGCCACTGTCATATATGCGTCCCTGCCGCTCAACGACGGCGTGGCCGCGACTTTTGTCATCGACCGAGGCTCCCGTTGACAGCGAATGTTGATCGCTCCAACGACTGTAATGCAGTTCGTTTTTTACACTAACGGTTTTTCGCTGAAAAACAACTAGTTACGTGAAAAGTAGCGAGATTGGATCGGGGGGGGTGTAGCTATCCGTCACGCTGCCGCAAGACGGCGGTCAGGTATGACGCGGCGGTCGTTTGGAATCAGAATGCCATTGACGGTGAGTGGGAAGGTTACTTGCCTGCCATTGCGACGATCGGTCGGATTTCTTTCCACCCGTGAGCGACGATTTGTAGCCTGAGACTTGCTGAGAAACGGGGTTTGATCATCGGAGACGTAGTTTCTCGCTGCCACGATAAAAACGTAGGTAGAGACAAGGATTGCCATGAATCCCAGGGTGCCCATGATGATCAGCAGCACATCCATTATTATTGTAGCCCCCTAATCCCTTTACCGTCGGTGTGTACTGATAATAGGCAAATATTATGCCGATTCCGCTAACGGGCGCGACCCGTGGGTCAACGACATGGAGTGGGGCGTATGGTAGCTCGGGGAAGAGGGTGTCACAAGTGAGAAGTGTATAAAATCCTGACACAAATGGGTCAGCGCGCGCCCTTACCGAATACGACCACCTCAACGGTGCTAAGTGCGACCATTAAGTCTAGAAAAAGGCTCTGATTTTTTACATAGTACAGGTCGAACTGCAGTTTCTGGCGAGCGTCTTCTTCGGAAGCGCCGTAGGGATAACATAACTGGGCCCACCCCGTGATGCCAGGCTTCACCGCGTGACGCGAATTGTAGTAGGGAATTTGTTCGGCCAGTTGCTGGACAAACTCGGGTCTTTCCGGGCGTGGGCCTATGAACGACATTTCACCAGAGAGCACGTTAAATACCTGAGGCAGTTCATCGATGCGGGTGCGCCGAATGAAAGCCCCTACTCTCGTGATGCGGCTATCGTTTACGGTTGCCCAGCGCGCTTTGCCATCGCCCTCGGCATCTACCCGCATGCTGCGAAACTTCATCACTTTGAAGGCTTTACCACCGAGGCCGATCCGCTCTTGACTGAAAAATATGGGAGATTGGAATCCATCCTCAAGCCAGATTGCAATGGTTGTTGCCAGCATGAGGGGCCAGGTGGCCCCGAGTAAGCCAAGGCTTGCGCATATATCAAACGTGCGTTTGGTGAGGCTGGTCGACACATTGCTGCGCAGATCTTCGGTCAGCGTCATCCAGCCGGGGGTGGCGAAATCCACCAGGATTTTGCCTGCTTCCCGTTCAAAAAAATTGACTAAATTGAGTACTTTGACGCCTTGCAGTCGGCATTTGAAGAACTCATCGGTGGGCGCCTGATCCCGCTGATTATCCAGTGCCACGACGATCTGGTCTATTTCGGTCTGCTGGGCGTACTCCGCGAGAGGCTGACGTAGATTGATGATGCGCTCGTTGGTGACCTTGGGTTCCTCGCCCTCTACTCGAACGAACCCAACGATAGTGAAGCCCTGGCGATCGGATTTGCGGCGCATGGAACTGCTGATGGTGGAGGCCGCAGCGCCGGAGCCATAAACCAGCACGCGATTTTTAAACTGATCGAGGTCTGTCACGTTGCTAAACGTCAGCCGCGTGACCAGATTGGCGCTGAAAGCAACTAAAACGGTGTAGAGCAGCACCTCCTCCCACATTGCAGCATCGGGTAAAAAAATAAAGACGCTATACACCACCACGCTGGCAACCAGAAAGCCGCCAAGTGAGCGCAGGAGCACGCCGGCGCGGCCTTCTCGCATGCGGGGTTCGTAAAGGCCCATAGCGAATAGGCAGACCGCGGTCGCCACGCTGAAGGTCATGGCACGGCCGGGAATCAGCGGCAGGTAAGTATAAAAACTAGCCTGTTCTGCCTCGATCATGCAGTAAATATAGGTCCCCGCGTAGACCGACAGGATAAACAGCAACATATCGGCCAAGACCAGCCAATAGAAGGAAGTATGCACATGATGGTTGAAAACCCTGACCGTTGCCATATCTGGTCCTGAATTCCTCCAGTCGCATACTGTGTCCCGAGGTCCTCCAGCTACAGAGAGGCCGAGTAGACAAGTATGGCTTTTTTTATAGTGTTCCCGGCCAGTAATAAATGAGGCCGGGGCGCTATTTAACGACTATGCACAGTGGATTACCAGAGTTATCCACAAAAAAATTTAGCTTCGGGTCTGAGGTTAACACGGGGCAGGTGGACATGCCCGTTGAGGTCTCGAATTTGTGAACCGTTCCCACAATACCTTCTGAATAGCGTCGCCGGACAAGCAGAGCCTGTGTACTATGAGAATATAATCAATATAAATCAATAGTTTACAGATTCTTCGCGTATTAATATTGGACGCCAGCGTACGACCTGGAGTCGTTACGAGCGGGTTTCGTACTACAGCAGGATTTGCGCAGGCTGTGGATGACTCAGAAAATCCCGCGGGCTTGCGGTGAAGCCATAGGCGCCGGACTGGAACAGCGCTATCAGGTCGCCCGGGCCGGCGGGGGGCAGTTCCACTCGATTGCCTAGCAAGTCGAGAGGTGTGCAAAGCGGCCCGACCACTTGCACGGTCTCCAGTTCTGGAGCGTTGACCCGGTTACCGATGCACAGCGGGTAGTTCTTGCGTATCACCTGTCCGAAGTTGCCTGACGCCGCCAAATGGTGATGCAGTCCGCCGTTAGTGACAAGAAATATCTCTCCACGGGAGACTTTACGGTCCACAATTTCACAGACATAGATGCCGGCCTCAGCCGTGAGGTAGCGGCCCAGTTCCATTACGATTTCGGCACCGGGCAGTTTTTTACTGGCAGTTTCCAGCAACGGAGCCAGGTTCGCAGCAATCGGAGCCAAGTCGAGGCGCTGTTCCCCGGGAAAGTAAGGAATACCCAGGCCGCCACCAATGTTGAGCCAGCGCAACGGCGCGGGGGCATGCTCTGCTAGCTTATAGGCCAGTTCGAAAGTCTTCTCCTGCGCCTCCATAATGGCTTCTTCACGGAGGTTCTGAGAGCCGCTGAAAATGTGGAAGCCCATAAAATCAAGTGGCAGGCTGCCCAGCTCAGCCAGCATATCCGGTACGCTTTCGGCGTCCACCCCAAATGGCTTTGGCCCGCTGCCCATTTTCATTCCTGCCGCTTTCAGCTCAAAATCTGGATTGACCCGGATAGATACAGTCGGGCGCCTGCCGGTTGCATGTGCCAGGGCAGCGATTCGCTTCATTTCCGTTGGAGATTCCATATTGATGATAACGCCGCTGGCAACCGCTGCTCGCAAGTCCTCATCGGACTTTCCTGGGCCTGCGAAACTAATATCGCTTGGGTCGGTGCCCGTGGCCAGGGCCACCTCAAGTTCGGCCGCAGAGGCCACGTCAAGACCATCCGTCTCATTTGCCAGGTGTTGTACCACCTCCGGCATGGGGTTTGCCTTCATTGCGTAGTGTAGGTGAATGCTCTGAGGTAACGCTCGGCGCAGCGATTCCACTTTTTCGGTCATTACAGATCTGTCATAAACATAGAAAGGGGTCTGGCCCACGTCGCTGGTGATTTCGGTGATTGCCTGCCCGCCAATCGTCAGGCAGTTATTCACCACCTCAAACTGATTCATGGGAGCATGGCGCGGGATTGTTTTGACGTTACTTTCACTCATTCGGACGCTTCCTGAAATAGATTCTGATACTCGCGGGATAATACACGTCGATCTATTTTGCCGTTCTGGTTGTGCGGTAGCGATTCGCGCGAAATTACTTTCGCTGGCACCATAAAGTTTGGCATTTCTGCGCGGCAATGATTCAAAATCGCTGCCTCAAAGTCAGGGCCCAAAGCGTGTCCCGCTGCGGGAGTCACAAGCAGCAGAATAGCCTGCCCCAGCGTCGGATGGGCTATTCCTAAAGCGGCTGCGCCCGTCGCGAAGCCCGATGCGAATGTCACTTCTTCAACTTCAGTCGGACTTACCCGATACCCTGAGGTTTTGATCATCTCGTCCTTGCGACTAATAAAGTACAGGTAGCCTTCCGCGTCTTTTATTACCTGGTCACCCGACCAGACAGCCATTTCCTCGGAGATTATTTCCCGGGGCCTGCCGGGGCAAGGCTTGAAGCGCTCGGCGGTTTTCTCAGGATCGTTCCAGTAGCCCAAGCTCACCAGAGCGCCGCGGTGAACGAGTTCCCCGGGTTCATTGGGACCGCACTCCTCACCAAGGTCATTGATGACCAGTATTTCCGCGTTGGGAATCGCCTTGCCAATGGACTCCGGGCGCTTAGCGACCTGTTCTGGTGGGAGGTAGGTAGACCGGAAGGCCTCGGTGAGCCCGTACATGAGATAGACCAGTGTATTTGGGAGAGCTTCTTGCAGCTTTTGCGTGGTGGCGACGGGCATTGCGCCGCCTGTATTGGCGATGTAGCGCATGCTTGATCTGGCCTCCTGCGACCATTCGAGATCTTTAAGCTGGTTCCAGAGCGGCGGAACTGCGGTAAGCCCGGTTACACCATATCTTTCTACCGCTCGAATGACATCGCGTGGCAGCAGGTAGTCCATCAGCACCGCGGATGCGGAAACGGAAAAAGCGGTGGTCAGTTGGCTGAGGCCGGCGTCGAAACTCAGGGGAAGAACGGCCAGCAACCTGTCTTGCGAGGTATTGCCCAGGTAGCTTGCCACACTATTCGCGCCCGCCACCATGTTGCGGTGAGAGAGCACGACGCCCTTGGGGTTGCCGGTGCTGCCAGAAGTATAGAGTATCGCGGCTACATCAGTGTCTATTATACGATGAGGCGACCGCCCCAGAGTATCTTGCAGGCAAAAATCGTGGTATCCCAGCAGCGATTGCCCAATACCAAGCTCGTCCTCGGCTGCAGGCGCATCTACCAGTACGATACTATGCAGGTCGGGACAGTTTCGTAAGACTGGCTGAATGGTTTTCAGTCTGGCGGCAGAAGTGACCAATACCTTGACGTTGCAGTGGGGAAGAATATGGGCCAGCTGTCGCGGCTTGAGTAGGGGGTTTACCGGGACA
>CAJQQW010000406.1 GCA_905480565.1 uncultured Halioglobus sp.
AGGCAAGATAGCGCAGTCGGTCTTCCTGCCGCTTAAGCGAGTTGAACGCACTGCTCGCGCGCAACATATATTGAACGTCTCGACCCAGCAACGACCAATTCAAAGGTTTGGTTTTGTACTGGGTGGCTCCGGCCTCAAACCCCTTGTCAATCGATGAACGATCGTCAGAACCTGTCACGATCATAATAGGTATCGATTCACCCTGCGGAATCTCCCGGATTCGCTCGCAGGCCTCCAGCCCCGTCATGCCCGGCATCTCTACATCCAGGAACACAAGGTCCGGCCGCTCCCTGACAAAGGCATCTATCGCCTCAAAGCCGTTCGATGCCTCCACCACCACCATATCCTCAGCCTCAAGGCATTGCCGGGCAAGCATGCGAACATTCTGGTCGTCGTCTACGACAAGAATCTTCGCTTTATGGCGGATGGTCTCAGTGCCTGACATTTATTTGCTGGAAGAGGAGGTAGTGCGCATGGTGTACAGTGTAAGCTATCATTGCCTAAAGCCCGTGGCTAGTCCGAGTAAATAATACCAAGCGGTTATCGACACGGGGCGAAACCAGCTTGATTTGATCCTGGAGACACAACGGGCACGATGGCCTTCCACCCCGCAGCGCTCTTAAAGCTCCTGCCGCTGGCGGTAATGATTCCCGGTGCTTACTTCGGACGGGGCCACATCAGCTCGCTGGGTGATGATCTTCGCATCATTCTAGACAGCCTGCCCTACCTGCTCTGCCTCGTCGTAGTGCTGATGTCCCTCCAGTTTCAGCGAGGACGCCTGTTGCTGGCCGCTATCAGTGTCGCCGCTTTCTATTGGGTCGTACAAGACTGCCTGCAAACCAGTCTTAATCGCAATACCGACGCGCTGCGGGCTTACCTTGCATTGAGCTTTGCACTGCCAGTGATGGCGTTATACCTGCTGCTGCTGCCAGAGCGAGGCATCTGGAATCTGCAAGGTCTGATCGCTTCCCTGGGATTCATCCTCCTCGGCTTGGCCTGCATAGAACTGGGGCCCTGGATACTGGGCATCAGCAATGCAGCGATTAGTTATACACCGAATTCCAATGACGTCTATATGCTGTCGAAGAGCGCCTCCATACTGGCAGGCGTCACGGCGCTAGTCGGTGTTGCGCTGTTATGCAGTCGTAACGAAGAAATCGAAGCAGCCCTGTTGGGCGCCATTCTGCCGGTTTATGTCGCTCTCGCCTTTCTGCATGTCGAATATATTTCGGTGTCCATGTGTATCGCCGCGTCACTTAGCCTGGTCTGGGGACTTTTGCGCAGTTCATACTCCATGGCATACCGTGACGAACTCACAGGGTTACCGGGCCGCCGGGCGCTGAATGAGCGCCTGAAAATGCTGGGAAAAAGTTACAGTATCGCCATGATTGATGTCGATCGCTTCAAGCGGTTCAACGATACCTACGGGCACGAGGTCGGAGATGAAGTGCTCAAACTTGTCGCCTCAAGGGTTCGCAGTATCAAGGGGGGAGGCACGGCTTACCGCTATGGAGGGGAGGAATTTTGCGTTGTATTCCCTGGAAAAACTGTCGAAGCCACTCTGGAACCGATAGAAAAAATACGCGATGGAATAGCCAGTTACAACATGTCGATTCGCAACCGCAGTAAGCGTCCTGCCCGCATGAAAGAGGGCAGTCGGCTGCGAGGCGCAACACGGTTGGGTAGCGATCAGGTCAGCATTACGATCAGCGCCGGTGTGGCTGCGCGCAGCCCCGAGCACTCGGATCCGGATTCCGTGCTCGGTGAAGCGGACAAGATGCTGTACAAGGCCAAACGCAGAGGACGCAACCGGGTTGCCTACTCCGCCTGAACGGGACTAGGAAATGCGGTTTTCGCGACGCTTGAGGCCCTGCTCCTTCACGAAGCGAGGCAGCTTCTGCAAGGGAATGGCGGGACTATAGTAAAAGCCCTGTACCTGGTGACACTGATGCTCGCGCAAAAACTCAACCTGCTCGTGAGTTTCGGCACCTTCAGCTACTACCAGCATATTCAGGCGCCTACCGACTTCGATGATCATGCTACACACAGCCTGCTGATGTTCATTGTGCGGGAGATCCCGCACGAAACAAGCATCAATCTTTAAAGCCGAAATCGGCAATTCTGTCAGGTGGGTCAACTGGGAGAAGCCCGTGCCGAAGTCATCCAGCGAGAACGACAGGTCCAGCTTACGCAATTCATCCATCCGGGCCTTGATACCATCAGGGCTGTTCAGCAGTGTAGATTCTGTGAGCTCTAGTTCAATGCGGGACGCATCAGCCCCACTGCGCTTGAGGATGTCCTTGACGATATCAACAAACCGGTCATCCTGAATTTGTGAAAATGAAATATTTACCGCAACGTCAACCTCCGGCATTCCCTGTTCCTTAAGCCAGACCTGAGCATTGCAGGCATGCTGAATCACCTGGTAGCCAATCGTCTTCATCAGGCCCATGTCCTCACAGGCGGAAATAAACTCACCAGGCAACACAAGACCCCGCTCCGGGTGGTTCCAGCGCAGCAGCGCCTCGAGACCAACAAGGTGGCCGGTAGCGAGGTCTATACGCGGCTGGTAATGCAACTCGAACTGGTTCTTGCGCACAGCCGTGCGTAACTCCGCCGCAAGGGAATTAACGCCTGCAGTATCGAAGGTCAACTTTTCCGTATAGCGAACCACATGGCCTCCGCCAATACTTTTCGCCTGCTGCATAGCACTGCGCGCGTGATCGACTAGGTCTGAAAACTCAGTGCCGTCTTCCGGGAAGATAGCAGCACCGATACTCGCTTCTACGGCAACCTGTTGTTCGCTGAGAATCATCGGCGCAGAAATTGACTTGAGCATCTTGTCCGCTATCAACTCCACATCTGCCGCCGAGCTTACATCCTCCAGCACCACCGCAAACTCATCGCCGCCGAGGCGCGCGATACTGTCTGAGCTTCGCATCTTGTTAATGAGTCGACGGGAGATCGATTTGATCATAATGTCACCGTCCGATTCACCGTAGTGATCGTTGACGTTGGCAAACTGATCAATGTTGATATATATCAGGGCCGTGTTGAAGCCATAACGCTGGGAACGTCCCATGGCACGCTCCAGGTGTGCCCGGAAACCGACGCGATTCAACGCCCCTGTTAATGGGTCGCGATTCGACAATCGGCGAATTTGCTCACGCGCCTGTTTGAGCTGAATGCTGTAGTCGAGCACCCGATGCACCAGCGCATCCTGCAGCTGGCTGCGGTAAAGATAGTCCTGAGCGCCCAGTTCACGCAGCTGGGCTACTGCACCCTCGTTTTCGTCGTCTAACAGGAGAATCAGAGGCGCACTGGCCTCATGCTTACTCGCCAGACGAAGGAGATACTCCGTCTCAGGCCCATGGGCCATAATGACAGCATCAATATTCGGATCGAGAAGCGCCTCTAGCGGGCGCTCTATGGACTCAGAAGTAGCCAGATGAAAGCGGGCGGGGCGAGCACGTTCAAGGCTTGCAGAGATGACAAGATGGTCAGTCTTGTCCTCAGAGATGATCAATACCGTGTGCTGTTCCACTCTTGTTTCCCGGTTCCCTACCCCACCCTGGTTATTGGGTCATCATGACCCTGCTCGATCGCCACACAGCGTCGACCGGATTAGTTCTTTTAATCTTATTCTTTATTTAACATAGAGTTATACGAAATAACTGAATGAAGTTCTAGTAAATGTTTCCTTAAAATTACCAAAGCGGCTGAACCGAGCAATTCGGCGCACCAACAACTCGGAGCAAAACACGGGAATATCGACCCCCGTGCGTCTCTGCCGGGCGTCAAAATCCAGGCACAGCAACAACGGGGGGGTCAAAATCACGTTTTCTCTCCTTCGCTGACCTGCCCGGCACTCTCTTTACTGATAGGTCGTCCAACATGGTTTCTATCAGCGGATAGACCACCCTATTGCGGTGCCCCGGTGGCTTGCAATGCAGGTCCCCGTGGGAGGCAAGCAGCAGACTATTGTCGCCATGGGGAGGCGGATCAGGGCAATAACGGCGGCGCCTTTGAGGCCGCACCGCCACGGGAGTCACGATGCACAATCCCGATGAACCACGCCCTTCGGTGTCGGTTGCACAAGCGGAAATTCGCCCCATACAAGCGGGTCCCGCAGCACATGACAAGGTGGGCAGTTGGCGACGGTGCATCCCGACCTGGCAGAACATCCTCGCAGCGGATTTTGACGTAACCGCATTAGGCCATTGAGTTCTGCTCATGCTGCAAGTCGCATCGTAAGTTGAAGGGCAGCGCCCCGGCCATTTTATGATAAGCTCACAGCCCAACTCGTCCCAGCTATATCCCGCAATTATGAGTCTAGCGTCTGACAAACTGGAAACCATTCGCGAACAAGTACAGCACCATCTCGACCACGCGGATCAGAACGTCCTCAGTCCAGAACAGGAAGCGTTGCTGAAAGAAAATATCAGAGCAATGCTGCACCGCGAGAACGCCGCACTTATCGCTCATTACTATACGTCGCCTGCAATTCAGGCACTGGCGGAAGAAACCGGTGGCTGTGTCTCAGACTCGCTCGAAATGGCGCGCTTCGGACACGATCACCCAGCTACCACCCTCATCGTAGCCGGCGTCAAGTTCATGGGAGAAACGGCTAAAATCCTGACGCCTGAAAAACGCGTACTCATGCCGACATTGGAAGCCACTTGCTCTCTGGATCTCGGTTGCCCCATTGAGGAGTTCAGCGCATTCTGTGATCAACACCCCGACCGCACCGTGGTGGTTTACGCAAACACCTCAGCTGCGGTCAAAGCAAGGGCTGACTGGGTGGTTACCTCCAGCATTGCGCTGGACGTAGCGGAACACTTGTGTGATCGCGGTGAAAAAATCCTATGGGCGCCGGACCAGCATCTGGGCAACTACGTGCAAAGCCAAACAGGGGCCGATATTCTGATGTGGGACGGCGCCTGCATAGTGCACGAAGAATTTAAGGCCCGGGGACTCGCCGACCTGAAACAGGTTTACCCTGACGCGGCCGTACTCGTTCACCCAGAATCTCCCGCCTCCGTCCTCGCGATGGCGGACCGTGTCGGCTCTACCAGTCAAATTATCAAGGCCGCCTGCGAAATGGACAACACGCAATTCATCGTAGGCACCGACCAGGGTATTTTCTACAAACTACAGCAGCAGGCGCCACAGAAGGAATTCATTATCGCGCCTACCGCAGGCAACGGCGCTACCTGCCGCAGCTGCGCGCACTGCCCCTGGATGGCCATGAACGATCTGGAGGGTCTGGCCGCGGTGTTTTCCCGAGATGACAACGAAATTTTTGTGGACCCCGATATCGGGGAGCAAGCGATGGTTCCCCTGCGCCGCATGCTCGATTTCTCGCGCGAGGCCCAACTGACCGTCAAAGGCAACGCCTGACCACTTAACGCCGCCGCCTCACAGGCAGCTATCAAAGCTCCTCCAGCTTTTCCTGCATCTCGGCCACATCTCGCAGTCGCTGAGAAAGTATCGCGGAAGTCACGAAATCTCCGCGCGTCAGCTTGAGTGCATAATCCAACTGTTTCCTGGCCTGATCCAGAGCGCCGTTCAAAATAAAGTATTCTGCGCGGGATTGATGAAGACCGGCAATATTGCCCGAAAGTCCCTGCACTTCCGCCAGCAGATACCAGAGCGAAGGGTCATTAGGTGTGCGCTTGCTTTGTCGACGCAGCACCTCCTCGGCAATATGAGACTGACCATCTTTCATTAACGCCGTTGCATATGCCATGGTCAAGGGGTGATTCCCCGGCTTCGATTCCAACTCTCGCGAGAGTTTGCTAACAGCTTGCGCGTGCTTGTTACGAGCCATATCTATTTCCGCGTCCGCGAGAATGTATTCGAGACGATCAGGGCTTACAGACCAGATCGAATCCAGCTCCAGGCTTGCCTCATCTGCACGACCTGCCGCAATCAGCGACAACACCAGCCCGTAATGTGCCGCCTCCTTTGACCGGGGCGCACCCTCCAACTCGCCGCGAAATCGAGCCACGGACTCCTCCGGTGTATCAGCCAGTGCAACCATGACGCGCGCGCGCATCAACTGATAGTCAAGATCATCACGCGGTGCCACGGCGGAGTAATTTCTCGCGCGGTTACGGGTGTCGGCGATTCGGCTTTCAGAAAGTGGGTGAGTACGCAGAAACTCTGGGAGCTGACTGGTACTGTAGTAACGCGTCGACTGCAGCATACGCTCGAACATTGCCGGCGCGGCATTGGGATCCATTCCCGCCCCCACAAGAGTTTGCATACCGATGCGGTCCGCCTCCTGTTCATTACCGCGACTGTAACGCAAGGCAGAATCCTGCGCTGCC
>CAJQQW010000407.1 GCA_905480565.1 uncultured Halioglobus sp.
CGATTTCATGCTTTTCTGGACGCTCACGAAAGTCGCCAAATCGCTGCCAGCGGACGTCGCCTCCGGCCTGGGCCATCTGCTCGGCCGTTGTGCACATCCGTTCCTGCGCAAGAAATCCGCCATTGTTCGCGCCAATCTGCACACGGCGTTCCCCGAGAAAAGCAGCGACGAGATCAACCGCCTGGTGCGCAGGGTCTGGGGCAGTGTTGGCCGGGTGTTGATGGAATACCCTCACTTGCGGACTATTCTGGAAGACGATACCAGGGTGACCATCAATATCCGGGAACCCATCGAAACCTATAAGAATCCCAGCCGACCCTGCGTTAACGTAACCGCACACCAGAGCAACTGGGAGGTGGCGTGTTCCGCCATGGCCCGCATGAGAATACCCAATGCCAGCCTTTACTCGCCCCCGACCAATCCCCTACTGGACCGTCTGCTGATGGAACAACGCCAGGCCCTTAATGCCGTGCTTCTGCCCCGGGATCAGGCCGCCCGCAAACTGCTGCAGGCTTTCGAAAAAGGCCGAACCCTCGCTATGGTAATGGACCGGCGGTTAAGCACGGGGGGGGTGCCCATTGAATTTTTCGGGCACCAGAAAGCCTCTACCCTGATGCCAGCACGGCTGGCACTAAAATTTGGCTGTGATTTAGTGCCTGTGCAGATAGTACGACGTAAAAATGCCCACTTCGAAGCTATTTTTCACCCCCCCATAAAGCCCCTTAACGCGGGGGAAGACGAAACCATGCAGGCAATCAACATGACTCAGCAGATTCACCAGCAATTTGAAGCCTGGATACGTCAGGTGCCCGAAGACTGGTTCTGCTCGAAACGAATCTGGCCAAAGGGTAAAATAGTGGCCGAATCTGACCAAAACGGTGGCAACCACTATGGAATCTGAAAAGCCCTACCAATCGATTCGGTTGTTCGATAACGAACTGCTCGAACGGCTGTCACATGTGCATCCGATTGTGCCACTGCTGCTCTGGGCACCGCTGGCGTGTTGGCTTATCTGGCGTGGATTTTATGTCTATCAACTGGCGCCCGCCCCATTAATAGCCGTCGGGCTTGCAGGACTGCTTGCCTGGACACTGAGCGAGTACATGCTGCACCGCTTCGTTTTTCACTTAAAAGCCAACAGCAAGGCGGGCAAATGGTTTGTCTATCTTTTTCACGGTAACCACCACGACGACCCCAAAGACAAATCACGCCTTGTTATGCCACCGGCAGGAGCTATTCCCATTATGGCACTGCTGTATCTCCTGTTCGGACTGGTCGTGCCACAACCCTGGCTGCAACCTTTCTTTGGTGCATTTATTATCGGCTACCTGATTTACGACTACATACACTATTCCACGCATCACTTCCCCATGAAGAATCCGGTAGCGCGATTCCTCAAACATTATCACCTGAAACACCACCACTCCGGCGAGGGTGGACGCTACGGCGTAAGCTCTCCACTGTGGGACCGGGTATTCAGGACCGATCCAAACCGGGGCTGAGCACACGGCCGTGCCGGAATTTTACCTCATACCCAAACGACTGGCGCGCAAATCGCCGCGTCTTACCTCCATGGTGAAGTCGGTAGAGGCCGTTTCCTTCCGAGCAATTTTCTGGTTGATGCGTCGTCTGAGTGTAGAAAACGCCTTGCGCCTGTCCGGCTTCACCTTCGGGCTTATCGGCCCACTGACTGACAAGGCGAGTAAGGCCAGAGAAAATCTTGCTATTGCCTTCCCCGACAAATCGGACGCGTGGCGGCGAAAAACGACACGCAAAATCTTCAATCACCTCGGCCGCTCAGCGGCGGAACTGATCAAGCTGGAGCAGATCTGGGAGGAGCGGGAGAAACGCGTCGAAGTGGTGTTTGAACCGGGAGCACGGGAACTCATGGCCAGCAAGCGACCGACGGTTTACCTGACCGCTCACGTGGGTGCCTGGCAGGTAGCCACTCTGGTCACGCGTGAATTTGACATCGATATCAGCGCCATCTATGCCCCCGAATCGAATCCGATAATGAGTGCCGTGATGATGGGTTTGCGCCAGTCTCTCGGCGATCACCTGATACCCACCGATGCGGGCCCACGACCACTGATCCAGACCTTGAAAGACGGCGGCAGCATTGTCATGGCCATGGACACTCGACCGGAAACAGGTAAATTAATTCCTTTTTTCGGCCGGGACGCCCTGACCAGCACAAGCCCCGCCGGACTGGCACTGCGTACTAACTCCAATCTGTTAGTGTCGAGAGCAGAACGGCTACCCGGTGCAAAATACCGCATTACCGTCTACACACCGCTGACCAGCCCGATTCCAGATGCGCCGGTGAAAGAGCAGTCAGTGGCGCTTACCGCTATGGTCCACGAGTATTTTGAAGCATGGATCAGGGAGTATCCAGAGCAATGGGTTTGTCTCAAGCGACGCTGGCCGAAAGCACACAAGCTATAGCAGCCCGCTAATGCACGACAGTAACACTCGGCATGACGCACCACCATCGATGGTAAAACCCCCTGTATTCACGACCCAATGGCTTTTCCCTACCGGGCCAATCGGATAACATACTCCCTCACATTGGCAGCGCGGCCCTGCCAGACGGCCACGACGCTGCGGAGCACTACTCATTTCCTCCAGTGACAACAATCGAACACGCCTCTGGCTGACATCACCCCATTTCTATCCAACCTATGGCGGCGCGCAAAACCGTTATCGCAGCTATATTCCAGGCCTGCTGCAGCGCAATCTCGACGTGCAGATAATGACCGGGACCCCACAAATACAGGAACGAAGCGAATCGGACACAAATGCCAACTGGTACACCGCAGCACCTGGAGAGTGGGTAGAAAGCACTCTGCTGGACGGTGCGCCTCTCGAACGCATCCGCCTTCCCGATAAAAAAAACGCTGCCCGAACCAGCATTTACTACTCCGGACTGCTCGAAGTGTGCCAGCGCGCGACAGAAGGCCCAGCAGTCGCCCAACTGCTAACCAACATAAGGCCTCAGGCCCTGCCCTGGATCGAGCAATTGAAAGCCGCCGGAGTCGCCTCGCTTTACTCCGTGTCACAGTTTCCTACCTGGCAACAGAAACCACTGAAGCGTATTTTCCGAACCAAGGGCTATCGCGAGGTTTATAACGCCTTTGACGCGCTGGTCACCAACAGTGAAGCCATCAAGGTTTTTTTACGCGACATAGGGGTCACCAGTCGCATCGAGTATATCCCCAACGGCGTTAACTTGAGCCGATTCCACCCGCCCCGGTCCACGCAAGACATTG
>CAJQQW010000408.1 GCA_905480565.1 uncultured Halioglobus sp.
AGGCCAGCATCAGGTATGCGAGGACAGCGCCCATCAGGCAAATTATGATAACCGGCTTGCGGCCAATCCGGTCAGATAACTTGCCCCACTGGGGGCCGCTGAGACCAGCGCAAGCAGCATAGGTGATTATTATCAGCGCGATATCCATCTTGTCCGCACCGAGCTGCGGAGACAGGAAAGGCAGAATAGGTATGACGATGCCGAAGCCGATCAGGTCGATAAGAATGACGCAGAAAAGAACAGCCATCGTAATCTAAATCCGAGGGCGCGAGGACGGGATTAGCGAAACCACTCCGCTAATCGCCTTGCCAACGCTTTACCTGCTCGTGGTCAAGGTCAAATAGATCGAGGGCGCGACCGACCGTTTGGGTCACCATCTCATCAAGGCTCGCAGGCCTGGTGTAAAAAGCCGGCACTGGCGGTGCGATAATCGCACCCATCTCAGACAGCGCCGTCATACTGCGAAGGTGCCCGGTGTGCAAGGGTGTCTCGCGAACCATCAACACCAGGCGACGACGCTCCTTTAGCACTACATCCGCGGCACGGGTCAACAGGGTTGAGGTTACACCTGTGGCGATCTCTGACAGGGTGCGCACCGAACAGGGTGCAACGAGCATGCCCCCCGTTTTGAACGAACCGCTGGCAATCGTCGCGCCGACATTACTCGTGGGATACACCTCGCTGGCCAGTGATTCGAGCTCCTCAAGCGGCGTATCCATCTCGTAGTGCAGTGTCAACTTGGCAGACTTACTAATCACCAGATGGGTCTCTACCCCGCAATCGCGCAACAACTGAAGTGCACGCAGACCATAGATAATGCCCGATGCACCGCTGATACCCACTATTAAACGCTGCGCCATAAATTTTCTCCGCTAAGCCATTGCTGTAGGACTCTAGCAGCACCCATGAAAAAAATCATTGTTCCGCCGCTGCAAGGCAATCACAGGGCAAAATAACGCAATAACAAACAGAGGACCCGTCATAAGGGGATGACGCTGGATCAACTAAGCGCTGTACCTATGCAGCCAGAACAGACTCACGGAGTACGGCCAGACAACCTGCACAAAAAACGGTGAAATATCCCGGCACAGTGAGACTGCGCATTTCGCCGCATCGGCCTCTAATCAGGGCACCGTAGACTATTGCTCCGGTGCCCTGCACAGTCAGGATTATGATCATGTCGTCTTCCCTGCGCAGGCGCAGCAAACCCGACCAGTTCTTAGGCCGCGCTCAGAAAGAGAAACGAATGCCCACAGCTACCGACTGCCCCGCCTCCGGGGCATAGTTGCGCAGGAATGAGGTGCTCAATCGAATCTCTTCATCGGTGATATTCTTCCACTTCATGAACACCAACAACTCACGCTCCTGGGCAAAAGTGAAGCGGTAGTCTGCTCCAAGATCCCACCGCGTGTAGCCATCAGTATCAGTCTCGAAGTCACCCGGGCGATCCTGGTCGCCCGCATTGAGCACACTCAACCAGGCACCAAAAGCATCTCCCGTCCAGTTTAGGCGACCTCCGATCCGCACCGGCGGCAAGCGGGGCACATCTCCACTATCGTCAAAATCGCCCCTGATCGCGTCGCCGCGTAGATCAAGAGCAAGCGCACCGGGGCCAAGATCGGTCAAGTGGAAACTACTTTCAAATTCAACGCCGTAAAACTTCGTATCTTCCTGCAGATAATCATAGACAGCGATCTCGTCTACTTCCTCACCGGTATTTCGCAAGAAAATGTAGTCGTCGAAGTGATTATAGAATACGGACAACTCCGCCCAGGAATTCGCGGAGTGCCACTGCAAGGCCAAGTCCGCATTCAGTGATGTTTCATTGTCCAAATCTGGATCACCCACTTCGATAATGCCCGTCGCGGCGTGGGTTACTAGCTGCTCGGGGTCCATAGCGTCGACGTTGGAAAAGAGCTCCTCGGTTGAAGGCGCTCGAGCGGAACGTGCCAGAGAAACACCTGTCTGCCAGTTATCGTCAAACTGCCAGAGAGCAGATAAGGACGCACTCCAGTTGGTGAAATCCTCCTTGGATGCGGCATCAGTACTCGGATCACGCTCTACGTATTCGCCACGCAGACCGACCTCGTAAGTCCACTCATTGCGATGAAAATCCTCGATGAGAAACAGACCGAGCTCTGTGCTGTCTGTCTGGGGAATGTAACCCTCTTCGCCGACCGCTTCAAACTCATCGGATTTGGCTTGCAGACCTATTGCACCTTCAGTGCCAAGCAGGGCGCTGTGCACTACTTCAAGCCGGCCTTCCCAGGTATCGCGCTTGAAACGCGTTCCAACCTCACTGCCCTCCAGCTCCTTGTGTTCATAATCCGTATAGGTCAGGAAGCCTCGCACCACCTCGATCGAGTCCATGGGCTCGTAGAGATGCAGCATGGCATCATAGCGAGTCTGGTCCATATCAATGCGGACAATTTCCTCCTCTTCCTCTTCCCCCTCATGATCTTCCCCCTCGTGCTCCTCTCCCTCATGATCTCCATGTTCTTCTTCGTGGCCATGCTCATGGGCCCCGGGAGGAATGCCGTACTTGTTGTTGAGGTTATTCACCGCAAAGCCAGCATAACTTCCCTTTTCATCGAAGTGGAAGCTGAAGCCCGCGGTAATCACATCCGTGTCGGTGTCTGTGTTGGCGATTTTCCCTTTCGAGTTGTTGACCTCTTCTTCGCCGTGCTCCTCGCCTTCGTGATCTTCGCCTTCGTGCTCCTCATCGTGACCCATCATTTTTTCTTGTTCGGCAAGGGCTGCCTCATCGATAGCCCTGCCAGGAATTCGCAGATCACTGGTGGAGCGGGAAGTCCCGGAAAGGTGAAAGGCGAAATTGCCGAACCCTGCTTCCAGCAGACCAACACCACTGTTCAGGTCAGGCGCATAGTCGTACCGGTATTCCGCCGCGCCCTCGATACCTTCGATACGTTCACGCGGAATGCGATTGTCAATAACATTGACGATGCCGCCAATCGCGCCACCCCCATAGAGCAGCGTAGATGGTCCTCGTAAGACCTCAATACTCCTCGCCAACATTGGTTCTACGGTTACAGCGTGGTCCGGGCTGAAACTGGAAACATCTGCAGACGACGTATTATTTTGCAGCGTGATAGCGCGCGGGCCCTGCTGCCCGCGGATGACAGGGCGACCAACACCCGGCCCAAAAGATGAGTTAGCGAGACCCGCACGGTTTCCCAGCGTTTCTCCTATGGTAGTGGCAACCGATCGTTGCAGCTCTTCATTGGTGATCACGGTCACCGGCAGCATGGAGTTGGCTTCCTGTCTATGAATAGGCACTGTGACAAAAACGTGCTCCAGAGTTCTGTCTTCCGCAGAGACAGATATCGAGGCGGCAGCCACCGCAAGGCATAAAAAAAATCTCATGTTCTTCTCCTGATGAATTTTAAGTCCGAGATTCAGGAGACTTGAGGCGGGCCCCGGATGAAAAAGAGGCTGAGTGGGAAACTGACAACAACAGCATCAGCGGCCGCGGTTATCCATGCCGTGCCAGCGGGCTCTTGCAGAGGGACGGCCGCAGAAAGCAAGGCCTCGCCGGAAGCAGAGCTCTTACATGCCACACAATGAGCAGACTCATTGTGATCCGCATGGCTGTGCGTCAACTCCAGATTAAGGGCGAGCGTAAATAGCAGGGCTATAACAGCCAGGCAGCGCGCAAGCGATGTTTGTAGCATGTTCATTCGGCGCTCAGTCTAAACCAAGATCTATTCGCATGTCACCCGGCGAGTTCTTCCAATATGGTCTGCATTTGGGCATGCATGAGGTTAATCGCTTTTAACGGCCGCAGCATTACCTTGAATTCAGTGATCTTTCCCTCTTTGCTGAAAGTCATGATATCAACGCCGTTTATTGAGATACCATCCACCTCGCAGATGAATTCCAGTACGGCATGCTCAGAGGTGACCACCTCTTTTGTGTAGTGAAATGTCTCGTTGAAGACACCGAGAGCGCCATTGAGATAGAGGCTGGTCAGATCGCGGCCACGCTGCGGCGTATGGACAATGGGCGACAGAAACACACAGTCCGGGTCCAGTATATCGCCCAACCTGTCAAGGTCCTGCCGCTGCATCATATCGTGCCATAAATCCAGTGTGGTCATATCATCTACCCCTGCGTCAGTATTCTTGTTCTTGCTGAAACTCACGCTCGATGCGCTGCTGCAGCTCGTAACGAGCGACACCCCTGCGCCGCCCGGAGGCGGTCAAGCGCTGTTGATAGCGGCCGCGTCGATAGAACTGGACAAGCTGCGCGAAGCGATCCGCCTCGGTTTCACCGGCAATCAGCTCTTCGATGAACGCGATATCAATACCTACCCGAAACGCAATACGACTGGGTCGAATCTTATGCGCATGATACTCGGCAACAATGTGCAACTGCTGCTCTCGCGAGTGGGTGCATGATCGGGAATACCCAAAAGGGGGCGACGGCGTGCGACTGTCCACCGGCGGGGAGTCATCGTTGTTCATGCGCGTGCTACCGTATTGTATTGAGCTATTAGGCACTTCCATGGGCAGTTGGCCACAAATAACCCTCTGGTTTGGTTAATTTTCGCCCATCTGGGGTCTATACTACGCGCCTGACTACTTATCAAATCGGCCACAACGCCAATAACAAGGATCTGATTATGAATGCACCCGAGCAAGGACCCACCGCGGCCGACATAGAGCAGCAAATGATAGCTACTCTCACCCGCCAACGCGAGGACTACCTCCAGGAGGGTGTCGTGACTGCGGAAACACGGATCGACCGCTTGCAGCGCGGCGCAGACGTGCTTATCAAATACAATGCCAAGCTCGTCGACGCGCTCAACACCGACTTCACCTGTCGCCCCCGCGAAGTAACACTCCTCACCGATATCGGCGCCGGCATTGCACCCATGAAACACGCTATCAAGCATGTACGTAAATGGATGAAGCCCGAAAAGCGACCCACCATGTTCCCTTTCAACATTCTTGGCGGTCGCTCCCGCATTGAATACCAGCCTCTCGGTGTGGTCGGCGTTATTGCTCCCTGGAACTTTCCGGTGAACATGGTTTTTGCACCACTAGCGGGCGTACTAGCCGCGGGCAACCGCGCCATGATCAAGCCCTCCGAATTTACCCCGGCCACCGCTGAGCTGTTGGTCGAGATGATACAAGAGGCCTATGATGACAAAGAGGTCGCCATCTTCAACGGCGGCGCCGAGGTAGGACAGGCCTTCTCCGCACTCCCCTTTGATCACATGATTTTTACTGGCGCAACATCGATTGCTCGGCACATACTCGCCGCCGCTTCGCGTAACCTGGTGCCCGTTACCCTGGAACTCGGCGGAAAATCACCCGTTGTTATTTCACGCGGTGCCGATCTGGAGAAAAGCATCGGGCGGATCATGCTGGGCAAGACGTTGAACGCGGGACAGATTTGCCTCGCTCCTGATTATCTAATGGTCCCCGAGGAAAAACTGCAGGACGTGATCGAGGCCGCGAAGAAAGCGGTCACGAATATGTACCCCAGTATTCTGGACAACCCCTCCTACACATCTGTCATTAATGAGCGGCACTTCAGCCGCCTGAATGACTACCTTGCGGAAGCACAGGAGCGCGGCCAGACTATTCTGCCGATCAATCCGGCTGGTGAAGACTTCAGCAGCCAGCAGGGTACTCTGAAAATTCCGCCCACTCTGGTGCCGCAGCCGGCGGATGATCTGAAAATGATGGAAGAAGAATTATTCGGCCCGTTGCTGCCTATTCGCACCTATAGCAACTTTGAAGAGACCATCGATTATATTAACAGCAAGCCCCGTCCCCTTGCTGCCTACTACTTCGGCGAGGACGCCGCCGAGGAAAATGCCTTGGTCAGTCGCACCACATCCGGTGGCGTTTGCGTAAACGATGTCGTGATGCACGTCGCTCAGGAAGAACTTCCTTTTGGCGGCGTGGGGCCAAGCGGCATGGGCGCCTATCACGGACAAAAGGGTTTCCAGACATTTTCCCACGCCAAGTCGGTGTATCGGCAATCCAACTTTAATATCGGCAAACTGGGCGGCATGCTGCCGCCTTACAGCAAGGCGACCGAAAACACTATTAAAATGCAGCTGAAGTAGAACG
>CAJQQW010000409.1 GCA_905480565.1 uncultured Halioglobus sp.
AACGTCCAGTCGAATCTCTGAGTTACCGTCTACTACGATGGGTCTGCTGCTCAGGGCATGGGGGAACATAGGCACGAGCACAATCGCATCGAGTGCAGGATGCATAATAGGGCCTCCACCGGACAGGGAGTAGGCTGTGGATCCAGTCGGCGTGGAAAGGATCAGGCCATCTGCCCGTTGACGGTATACGAAAATGTCGTCGATATACAATTCAAACTCGATCATCTGGGCAGACGAGCCCGAGTTAACGACCACGTCGTTAAGCGCATCACCGCTGCCGATAACTGCGCCGTCCCGGTGCACCTCTGCACTCAGCAGAAAGCGGCTATCTTCCTCATATTCGCCGTCCAGTACTCTGGGAATCTGTTGCGCAAGATCATCCGGGGTAATGTCGGTAAGGAAGCCAAGTCGGCCACGATTAATACCCAGCACAGGCACTGAATAGCGGGCCAGTGTGCGAGCTGCGCTGAGAAGACTACCGTCGCCACCAAGTACAATCACCAGATCTACCTGTTCGCCAATCTCTTCCAGCGAAGCCCTTGGCAAATCAACATCTGGCAGTTTATCCCCAAGCGATTCCTGCAGGACAACGTCCAGCTGCCGCTCTTGCAGCAGCGGCAGCAGCTGGCGCAGCACACCGGTAAGTCCTCGCTGGCGATTGCGACCCACCAGGCCAATTTTTTTGAAAGATCCGCGCATGTTTATTGCTTTTGTGTTGAAAGAGGCTGCTATTATAGCGTTGAATTCTGAGTGTAGCGTACAGATTATTATTTATCCCTATAGGAACCGGGAAGTCAGGGATCTAGCCTGGTCCTGCTTTTCGCCAAATCTCGTCAATATCGCGCATTGCGATGCGGCCAGCGCCGACACCGGGCTGTGCCAGCCTGAACTCTCTTCGCCTCGGCAGCAATGGCTACAAGCCCTCGACAGAGACCCATCCAGACTGCAGCAATACCTAAAGCAAAAGCCGACCCGACGGCTGGGCCTTTACTTCGAGCGACTCTGGTATTTTTTCCTGCACGAGGATCCGGAGACAGAGCTTCTCGCTCATAACCTGCCTGTTCAGCAGTCTGGCAGAACGCTGGGTGAGTTCGACTGCCTGTACTTCTGCCGCCGAAGACAACGGTTTGTGCACCTCGAACTAGCCGTTAAGTTCTATCTCTGCGCCCCTGGAGCGGCTCCTTCGTGCGACTGGCAGGCGTGGATTGGCCCAGACTGCAAAGATCGCATGGACCTAAAATTGTTACAAATGCTGGCTCGGCAGATTCGTCTGGGCGACACCCCGGCAGGCGAGCAGGCGCTGGACGCAATGGGTATCGTAAAACCAATGAAAGAGATCGCGCTGAAGGGGTATCTTTTTAGTCACCCGGCTGACGGCGATGCACTCCCCCCTGACTACAATACGAATAAGCCAATCAACAACTGGTTCCGTCCCAGGGACCTTATGGCGGGTATTCATGCAGGAACGGCAAGCCGCTATCGCTGTTTGCATCGTTCAGAGTGGCTGAGCCCGACAGGCACGGCTGAAGCCTCCCGGAGTCTGGAACAGCTTATAGAAAGTGTGGCCGAAACCTTTCAACGTGAACAATATCCGACTCTGGTCGCAAAGCTGGACGCGAATAATCAAGAACATGAGCGCTTCTTTGTGGTACCGCCTTCCTGGCCATGGGTAGGCTGAACACAACAACCCTATGGCCAGGCGGCGGCACTAGCCGCTTCGGCGTCACGGAAATACACCTCGGTCTCTGCCGCAAGGTAGAGAAAAGCAGCCCATGCTGCGACATTCTGGTGCAAATCATTAGGTCCGATCTTGTCGAGGGTGTCATCGGGTGTGTGGTGCAAATCAAAGTAGTCCGTTCCATCCTGTAGAAGCGTGATAACGGGCACGCCCGACTCTCGCAGGTATCTCAGGTCCGGGCCGCCGTAAGCGGTATTATTGCCCCGAACGATGTCCAGCGTTGACAGGATCCCGGCAATCTCGGTGGCATAGGGCAGCTGCTCGGCGGGAAAGCGGGTATCAAAACGCCAAATGTCGCCGGCCCCAAAATCGGATTCAGCCGCCACGATATGTTGTGGCAGTTCCGCCGAATAGCGCTCAGTGTAGTCGCGGGCCCCCACGTAGCCTACCTCCTCGGAGCCGAACAGGACGAGGCGTATGGTGCGACGGGGCGCCTCAGGCAAATGCTCCAGCAGCAGTCTCGACGCGGCAATGACGATGCCTACTCCGGCCCCATCATCAACCGCTCCCGTGCCAAGGTCCCATGAATCCAGATGCGCCGCAGCCAATACAATTTCTTCTGGCGAGTCGCGGCCACGAATCTCGGCAATCACATTCCCCGATTGCGCAGGCCCGCGCACCTCCGGTGTGACTAGCAGATGAACCACTACCGGTTTACCGTAACTCAACACGCGACTGAGCTGATCCGCGTCCGGTGCCGAAAGGGCTGCCATAGGCACACCGCGTTTGCCGGCGCTATCACTCAGCGGACGCATTTGCCCGGTATGTGGGAAACGGTGACTGCTGGTACCCACGGATCGAATCAGTGCCGCAGTGGCACCCAACTGCTGCGCAACGTAGGACGTCCGCAGGCGTTTCTGCACCGCCACTCCATAGCCAGAGCCATCTCGCTTACGAGCCATTACCTCGTCAACGAAAACGATTTTTCCTTCGACCCAGGCCGGATCGGCCTCGATCAGGCTGTCCAGCGAGGGAAAACCGACCACTTCTCCTTCCACTCCGTGCTCATCAGTGGATGTACTGCCGCCAAGTGCAGTTACCCGCAGAGGCTGCGGAAAAGGCGAGACTATGCGAGCCGTTTCGCGGCCCCGCAACCACACGGGCACCTCGAATGTTTCAACGTGGACATTTTCAAAACCGAGCCGCTCCAACTTATTGAGCGCCCAATTTCGCGCTCGCGCCTCCGCGGCAGTACCCGCCAACCGGGGACCAATCTCAGTTGTCAGGGATTGCACCAACTCATACGCTATATTGTCTTTCTGCGCTTGCTCGATTAAGTGCTCCGCGGTGCGCGCCATTTCCGGTGTCACTGCAGATTCCGCTTGCGCGCCAGACACGAGGCACAGCTGTATGAAAAAGATCGAACAGAATTTATTCATAGCTACAACCTTTCGCCTGAGAATGGGTCTCGCGTGATGCTCACAGTGCGCATAGAAAAAAGTATAACGGCATCAGCGTTCGCTAGACAGCACTGCTACCCGGGCATGCTACACTTGCCAGCCCCTTAAGCTTATACTGTAAGTTCTGAACATATCCGGAGTTTAGTATGCCGAGCAAGCCCAGTCCGAAATGGCCCTTTCGCTGGGATCTGCTATTGCGCTATCGTTTTATCGAGACGATAGCCCTCTGGGAGGGGCGGCTAACAACCCGGCACCTTTGCGATACTTTCGGCATTGGCCGCCAACAGGCCAGCAAAGACATCAATAATTACAATCGCAAGATCGGCCCGCAAAATCTTGAATACGATAAATATCTCAAAGGCTACAAACCAACACATCAGTTTACCCCGGTTGTGACTCTGGGTCTGGCAGACGAATACCTGCACCTGATGGCCCGCAACAACGAATTGCTGAATGTATTTGAGTCTCTGGCGCTGGACGTTGCCAACGCGGAGGTTCTAACCCATCCGGTTCGGCAAGTCAGACCAGAAGTCTTACGCCCCCTGATGCGAGCAGCACGACAACAGAAACGCCTCGATGTAGATTACGTTTCCGTCAATCACCCTGACCGGGAGGGACGGATTATCGTGCCCCACACTGTGGTCTACACAGGCCTGCGCTGGCATGTGAGAGGCTGGTGCGAAAAAAATCAGGCCTACCGCGATTTCGTGCTGAGCCGATTCCGAGGGGAACCGGAAATTATGGACGAATCCGAGCACGGGATAGACGGCGATACCGAATGGAACCTGAGGGTCACTATTCGTATCGCCGCGGATCAGAGACTGACCGTTGCACAGCGAGAAGTGGTAGAGGTGGACTACGGCATGCAAGACGGCGTTCTAGAAATCCCTACACGCGCCCGTCTGGTCACTTATGTACTACAGTTACTTAATATAAAGCCTACCGCGATAGCGGACGACCCAACTGCACAACAGATCGTGGTGCAAAACAGGGAGGAACTAACGCCCTGGCTTTTCGGTTAGTCGAGAAACCGCAGGGCGAAAAGTCCGGACGCGCGCCATATCAAGACCCTCTGGAGTTCCACAGCACTTGCTATTCAACCTACCATCAACCTTTATCAGCAACCTCTAAATGCCGTCGCACGATAGCCAGGAACAGTGCGGTGGATATCCCCGCGCTGGCAAAAATCATGCACATCACCATGATCTGGTAGCGTGCCGCCACTAAAGGAGATACGCCTGACAGTATCTGCCCCGTCATCATACCTGGCAGCGACACCAAGCCAACGGCAAACAGAGAATTGATTACGGGTATCATGGCAGCGGAGTAAGCGGCCTGACGCGCCTCGCTCCACTCCTCCCCGTGCCTTATCTCCGCGTACAGTCGTTCTGCACATAGACTTACGGCAGTCATCGCATTAGCAAATACCATGCCCGCCAGCGGGATCATATACCGGGGCAAAAACCAGGGATCCAACTGCAGCACGGCTTGCGTGACCAGAGCGAGCGTCAATCCGCCACCAACGGCGATGGATACCAGAGATGCGACAAGTAAGTGACGACGGTGCGGCCCTACAGTCCCCAGGGCGATCCAGCTCGAGGCCAAGAGCATCACCAATAACACGATGAGTACCAGCCAACCGTCTCCTGCACCAAAAATCCACGCCAGCACGTAGCCAATCAGCAGCAGCTGTAACAGCATGCGACCCAATGCGTA
>CAJQQW010000410.1 GCA_905480565.1 uncultured Halioglobus sp.
AAAAAATCGTTGATTGTGTTAATGCTGGTGATTCCACTTGCTTTTCTCATACAGCGATCGAAGGTGAATACGATGCCATCCTCGGGCACCACCGCGCGCCCTCTCAAGCCGCTGCTCAATCTGCACGTTTCAAAGTTTTCTGTGTTTTTAAACAATCTCAGCAGGCTGCACGATTAAAACTCGAGGCCGGCCTTGCTCGCCAAATAGCGCGTTCAATTACAAAAAATTACAAAACAAAATAGTTTAGATATAAACAACTCCTATTCTCACAATTATAGATTAATACCCATCGGCGTGATCAATATTGAGAGGTCTCTTGGTCACACTGACAGGGTCCGCGATAACAAGAGCGATATAAAAACTTTACCAAGTTGAAACCGCTGACTGCGGGTTCAGCAACCAGACATATCGGGGAGTCGCCTGTTGTCTCCAAGGCTCTCGAAACATGTCCTGCAGAGGGAGGCTATGGCCCAAAATATAGATCCACCTATGCTACTGCGTGGCCCCGGAACATTCGTTCGCGCCAACGCAGCATTCTACGAGGCAACCGGATTGACCGCTGCCCAGCTGTCAAGCCAGGAACTACTCGAATGGATTATTCCCAGTGATCAGAGCCTCGTCAAATCCATGATCGAGAGAGCACCAAAGGACTCTTTTCGCATAGGACATCGGACCAGTAATGGGGCTTCCATCCCGCTCGATTTGACGGTACAGGTGACACCGGACGGCACGTCTGTACTCGGCCGCCTAGGCGAAGCCGATCACGCCATACATCCCTATGTCAAAGAATTTGACGAAGGCACGGTGTCAGGCACACTGGAGACAATCGCCAGAATTGTTGAAAGCCAGAACCCGGGCTACAAGTGCTCTATCCTGCTTGTGGATCAAAACCGCTTAGTTAGAGGAGCGGGTCCAAGCCTCCCTGAAAAATACAACGACGCTATTGATGGCGAGGCAATTGGCCCCAATATGGGCTCTTGCGGAACAGCCATCTTCTGGAACATTCCCGTTGTTGTTGCTGACATACAGGCCGACCCACTATGGCGCAAGCTCGCTCCTCTCGCCAAGGGAGCCGGCGTCGCCGCGTGTTGGTCGCACCCATTCACCAGCAGCAGTGGTGAAGTGCTTGGTGCCGTCGCGCTCTACGCAGCCCAGCCGGAATCGCCCACGGAAGATCAACTCGAGCGTCTCCGCTCTGCGGCTCTTATGACGGGTCTTGCTGTAGAGCGCGGCCGTGTTGAAGAGGCATTGCGTGAACAACGTAAAAGAGAAGCCGAACTCGAGGAGCTACTTCGACACGCTGCAAAACTGGAGGCCCTCGGTGCCCTGGCGGGTGGTATCGCACATGACTTCAATAATCTTTTAGCTGCGATTCTCGGCAACGCTGAACTCGCATTAATGAATTTATCAAAAGACGATGCGAGCCGGAGCCAAATAGAACGCATAGTCGTCACCAGCCAACGTGCTGCAGGATTCTGCAGCCAGATGCTCACCTACGCCGGTGAAGGAACGATAAAACCCGAACGAATTGAATTTGGCCAACTGCTCAATGAGGTAAGCGACCTGATTCAAGCCGGTATTTCCAAGAAAGCGCTGCTTAATTACTCGCTATGTAAAGATCCAATTTATGTCCATGGCGATGAAAACCAGTTACTTCAGGTGATTCTGAATTTGATTACAAATGCTGCTGAGGCGATTGGCGATGATGAGGGTATTATTGATATCGCCACTGCTGTGGCCCAATACGATCGAGCTACACTGCAGCTCCTTGCCCCGAATATGTTATTGCCATCCGGGGACTACATCAGAATAAAAATATCTGACACCGGCTGCGGAATGAGCAAAAAAACGAAAACGAAAATATTCGATCCATTTTTTTCCAGCAAATTAACTGGACGGGGCCTGGGACTGGCATCTGTGACCGGCATCATCCGCAAGCACAAAGGTGTTATTTCGGTATCAAGCACGCTTGATGTCGGCACGACTTTTACTATTTTACTACCGACCGTATCCCCTCCTGCAGCCAAGTCTCCTGATGGCAGCCCGCGACAAAGTGCAGCTCCTGGGGACGCCCGAAAAATACTCTTGGTGGACGACGAGGCTGAACTGCGGGCAGTGTTCCGGCATATTCTGGAGCGGAACGGGTTCCGTGTTGTGGACGCCAAAGACGGCGAGGACGCCCTCGCTCAGTTCAGTCGAGACAGTAATAGTTTTGACTGTGTCTTGCTTGATTTAAATATGCCAAAGCTCGGCGGAGGGGAGGTTTTCCACGAGCTACGCGAGTTAAACAAAGATATTCCAGTTGTCGTCATCAGCGGCTATGACGAAAGGGATATACTCCACAGGCTTGACGGCGCACAGATAGCCGGAACACTCCGTAAACCGGTAACCGCTGCCACGCTGGTTGACGTTATCAGCAAGGCAGCGACTGGTGTAAGACAAAGGTTAAAATAATTTACTTGGTATGCCGCAATGTCTGCTTACACTATTGATCAGAGCCAAAGACTGCATAAACTACCTTGCTTCGCCTCCATTCAAGCTCAGGTAAAGCGGCACTGAGCGCACCCTGACCATATGTGCATGGGCCGCACTCATCCGTTGAGATAACTTCCGTGAGACTGAGCCAATGCAGAACGGACTATAATCGGGCACTCTCGCACAATAACGAATGTCGAACACGCACTGCTCAGCAAAGGAAGATGGGGTGGCCGACGGGTCTTGAACCCGCCACCTCCGGAGTCACAATCCGGTGCTCTACCTGATGAGCTACGGCCACCAATGCAGGATGCGGGAGTGGTAAATCTCCCGCGGCGCGAATGGTAGCTTTTGCCATCTAAAGGTGTCAAGTTGTGCGCATGATGAATAACACGAAGCGCAGACTTTACCCCGCAGCATCCACTGCGTTACTGGCAGTGCTATTGCATGGCTGCGGAGATACTTTCACAGAGATAAAGGTGACACCGCCGCTAACGGGTGAACCGCGCTCTGCCAGAGTCGTATTCCTGGCGGGGGCTGACAGCCATGGCAGTAACGCTCATGAACACCGGGCCGGCTCCGAGTTACTCGCCGCGGCCCTGCGTAAACGCAACCCAACCATTGAAACGGTCAATATCTATGGTGGCTGGCCGGTCGACACCTCAGTCTTCGATGGGGCACATGCCATCGTCATGTATTGCGACGGAGGCAGGTCACATCTCATCAATAACCAGCTGGAAGCCTTCAATGAGTTGCTCGATTCGGGTATGGGTGTTGCCGCCATTCACTACTGCGTCGAAGTGCAGCGGGACAGCCCCGCAGCAAGCAGTATGCTGCGGGCTATCGGTGCTTATTTTGAGACATGGTGGTCAGTCAACCCCATCTGGAATGCCAGTTTTCTAACGATGCCAACGCACCCAGTTGCAGACGGTATTGAGCCGTTTCAGTTGAAAGACGAGTGGTACTTCAATCTTCGCTTTGCCAAAAGCGGCGTAGCCCCGATACTCAGTGCGGTTCCCCCGGCTTCTACAATGAATCGCTGGAACGGCCCTCACAGCGGTAACGATACGGTGCGAACACAAGTCGCAGAGGGGAAATCGCAGGTGACCGCCTGGGTTTACGAGCGATCCGGCGGCGGTCGAGGATTTGGCTATACGGGGGGGCACTACCATGCCAACTGGGAGCACCCCCAAGCGCGCGAACTGGTACTTAACGGCATAGAGTGGGTCGCATTTAACCCCTGACGCCGTCAATCCAGCAAGCACTGATGCAGCGCTGCTTGTCCAGCGCCAATAGACTAGCTCGACTGCCAGCTGCAATGATACCGAGCTCCGTCTCCAACCCGAGTGCCCGGGCAGGATAAAGACTAGCCATACGCTGGGCTTCGAACCAGTCGATACCCGCAAACTCCGCCGCGTTGTTAACGGCCGACAGCATATCCAGTGCAGACCCCGCCAACTTTCCCGCTTCGTTAACGATGCGACCGTCGCGGGCTCGCAACATCTGTTCACCCAATGCAAATGTGCAGTCGGAGGCCCCTACGGGGGCCATTGCGTCGGTGACCAGCAAGGCTCCCCCGGAACGCTTTGCTCGAACAGCGGCTTTAAAAGCGGCCGGATGCACATGATGACCGTCTGCGATAATGCCAAACCAACTCGCCTCATCGGCCAGGGCCGCTCCCACCATACCGGGTGCCCGGCCCTGCAACGGGGACATCGCATTGTACAAATGGGTAAACCCTGCAACTCCAGCTTTCAATGCTTCCACCGCTTGCTCATAGTCAGCAGCACTGTGACCCGACGCAACAATCAGCCCCTGTCGAACGAGACTCTGGATCGTTGCAGGTGTGGTCAATTCGGGCGCGAGAGTAAGCAGAGTTTTCCCTCTGCCGAGAGAACAGACCAGCTCGATGCCCCGCTCGTCCAGATGACAAAACTTAGCGGCGTCGTGAGCCCCAGCCCGCTCGGGACTTAAAAACGGCCCTTCGAGATGGATACCAATTACACCTGGCACACCGTCGTCTATTGCCTTTCGGACAGCGGCAATGGCCTGCACCATGACCGGGAAATCATCAGTAATCAAGGTCGGTAATAACGCGGTGGTGCCGTACCGTCGATGCGCAGCGGCGATCGTCCGAATCGTCTCGACGCTTGGATCGTTGTTGAACAGCACCCCTCCACCGCCATTCACCTGCAGATCGACAAAACCCGGAACAAGGGTTCCTCCCTGCAAATCGAAACGCTCCTGAACGTCGCCCGGAATCTCGGACTCACCAACGATGTCAAGCACGCGATCACCAGACAGTAACGCGGCCTTGCCCCGCATGGCGGTTGTACCGTTAAAGATCACGCCGTTGACGATTGCCTGAATAATGGTGATTCACCTCCCTGTCATGCCCACCAAGATAGTGCAGCGGGGGGTTCCTGGCAATCCGGCGTACGCCACCAGGAGCCCGCATAACGCCCACTCCGGCGCAGCCTGATAAGAGACGGCACAGAGACAGGAACCCGAGCCTAGCGGTTAAAGCTCTTTACATGGGCTGGACCGATAGATTTCAGACTCATCGAAAGACCCCGCTGCTGCAGGTGTCTGCCGGTATTGTTCAGCCTGAATCCGGTCTGGTCGAGCGCTCTGTGAGCGCCCGGCGCACCGCCAATTGTCCAGCGTGGCTCATATTGACCTTGAAAGACATCCACATCGGCACCAGCATGATCAACGCAAGACCCGGTCCCATGATAAGGCCCAGCCCCCATAGTACTGTGCTTGAGACCTCGCCGGGTTGAACACCGGCCTCTAGGCCGATCAGGTCAAGGAACGGGCCCGCCACCAGGTAACCAAAGCCGCTGATGAACTTGGCAGAGAAAAACGCGGCAGCAAACATCACGCCTTCCTGTCGCTTACCAGTGGCCAACTCATGTTCGTCCACGATATCCGCCAACAAGGACTGCGTAGCAATCATGCGAAGTATGGACATCATTACCTGAATAGCCCAGTTGGCATAGATCAGGATAAACACCAGAGTACTGTTATCTGGCAGCAGCCCGAGCAACTTGAGCGGTGTCAGCCACAGCAGGTTAATTATCGTTAGCAGACAGGTCAGTCGCAATAACTGTTGCTTTTCGAAGACGCGATT
Organism: uncultured Halioglobus sp.; assembly: GCA_905480565.1. GTDB lineage: Bacteria > Pseudomonadota > Gammaproteobacteria > Pseudomonadales > Halieaceae > Marimicrobium. The sequence continues at coordinate 5,609 of CAJQQW010000410.1, forward strand.
CAAATAGCCGGAGCAAAGGGCGACCAGTATGACCGCTGCCACGACGGGACCGGCAAACAGTATAGACGTTTCTGTCGCATTTAATTCCCAGAAATAGGTATAGGTCACCATCAGCAGCGTAGCCGTGATACCCCCGATGCCGCCGAGCGCCATATCCAATATCACGAGGTAGCGAAAGTTTTTGTTGCGAAACGTACCCATGAGTTCGCTCAGCATGTTACCGCCGGCGTGGGCAGCGCCACTGGCAAGTTTAGGGATGTAATGCCAGGTACCAGCAATACAGAGCACACTGAAAAAAATGACCAGAAAACCGTTTATCCAACCGTACGTGTAATAGTTGTCGATCACGAAGCGACCGTCCACGCCGTTTTCTTCGTTAAACAGAAACATCAGGGCCATCGCCGACGCCAGGATGCCAATGAACCAGCCGAGGTTGGTGCGCATGCCGGCCAATCGGGAGCGCTCGTGATAGTCGTCAGTAATCTCGGCGCCGAGAGCCAGGTAGGGCACCATGAAAAATGTCAGTGCGGTTCGCACCAGTAAAATGCTGGCAAGCAGCCAGATGAATAACTCGCCCTGGTCATCCAGGACGCTTGCGGGGGGGCTGTATAACATAACGAAACCCGCGGCCAGCGGAATAACTGCGGCAATCATGAGCGGGTGGCGGCGCCCGATGCGCGAGCGCAGCCGATCCGACCATGCCCCTATGAGAGGATCGCTGATGCCGTCCCAGATGATGGAAATTGCGATCGCAAGACCGGTAAGCGTGCCAGAAAGGTCGAGTACCTGCTTGTAGTAAAACAGGATGAACGCACCCATCGCGGCATCCTTGAGTGCGTAGCTAACGATGCCTGAGCTATAAAGCAGGCGATTGCGCAAGCCAATACTAGATATGTGATAGCTCCTTGAGTGGCCTGCGACCGAACACCGCGTTTGGATCGGCGGATGAGAAAGCACGCCCCCTCACGAGGTGGAGGGGCTGAGCTTTTTCTTTCATTGCGCAGAACCAACGTACTGAGCAACTGCAAACTGGTCGGGGTAGAGAGATTCGAACTCCCGACATCCTGCTCCCAAAGCAGGCGCGCTACCAGACTGCGCTATACCCCGATAAAGCATGCCGGGCCACCAACTCCCGAGCTTGCGCGCATCATACGCACCCCTAATACAGGCGTCAACGCCGCCTGCTGGAGGCCTAACTTTATGCTGCCTCTTTCACTTACACCGGCTCTCGTGGGAGAATAGGCGACGTTGCCGACCGACAGGTCTGCAGCAGCCCTTGACACAGTACTACGGAGATTCACGCCTATGCCTGCGCTTTTACTCGACGGCAAAACCCTCGCGGCCGAAACGGAAGCGGCACTGCTGGCAAGGGTTGAACGGCTCAAGGCCCAGTCAGGTGGCAAGATCCCGATACTGGCAACCATTCTTGTAGGCCAAGACCCGGCCTCTGCCACCTATGTGAAGATGAAGGGCAATGCCTGCCGCCGTATTGGCATGGAAAGTCTGGCTGTTGAACTCCCCGCCTCCACCACCACCGAGACACTATTAGCCAAAATCGACGAACTTAATGCTGATCCGGATGTACATGGGATACTCCTGCAGCACCCTGTGCCCTCTCAGATCGAAGAGCGGGCCTGCTTCGACGCTATTACGCTGTCAAAGGATGTGGACGGCGTGACCTGCCTTGGCTTCGGGCGCATGGCCATGGGTGAAGAAGCCTATGGCTGCGCGAC
>CAJQQW010000411.1 GCA_905480565.1 uncultured Halioglobus sp.
CGAAGAGACAGAGCCTCTTCGCCCTCTTCCCTTAGGATTCGAGCGGTTTCATCCAACAGTACCGCCTTGAGATCGCCATGATGGTACGAGCGGCCGTATGAGGCACGTGTACTTGCCATTAGTATTGTCGCCTTGCAGTCGCGTATATCCAATTTATCTTGACACTTTTGGGCACAGTCGCTAATTTAGCACGCTTATCTTGACATCGTCTAGTTTAAGGACAGCCCATGGCAAACAAAATTCCGCGTGATAACACAAACGATTACAGCAGTGAAATCATTGCGCAGAGACAAGGATTCCTTGAAGAAAAAACAGGCGCGACCCTATCCCACACCAAATCTTTTTCTTTTGATCCCGCATCCATGGCGGGAAACTGCGAGCACCTGTTCGGTGTCGCCCAGCTTCCTATCGGCGTAGCAGGCCCTCTGTTGGTAAACGGCGAATACGCGGAGGGAGAATTTTACGTCCCCATGGCGACCATCGAAGGCACATTGGTTGCAAGCTATAATCGAGGTATGCGCGTTATTCGCGAAAGTGGCGGTGTAACCACCACCGTTGTCGGTGAGGCCATGCAACGAGCGCCTGTATTTCTTTTCCGCAATGCAAGGGACGCCCGGGATTTCGGCCACTGGCTCAAATCCAATTTCGCTGATATCCAAGCTCAGGCAGAGGCAACAACGTCTGTAGGAAAGCTGCTGGAGATCGAACAGTACTGCGTACACAACATGGTCTACACTCGTTTCGATTACAGCACTGGTGATGCCGCGGGGCAAAACATGACGGGTAAAGCGACCTATGCCGCCTGCGAATGGATCCGAACGCAATTCTCCGCTCTACGCAGTTATGGCCTTTCAGGTGGAATGGACACGGAAAAGCGAACCTCATTTGTTAACTCTCTCAAGGGCCGTGGCCGCAAAGTCACAGCAGAAATCACTATCCCTCGTCAGGTATTACAGGATGTCCTGCGGGTCAGTCCGGAACATATGCATATAAGCTACAACGTGAGTACGTTGGCGGCTTTTCTCACGGGCGCCTCTAACAACGCCGCTCATCCTGCGAACGGGCTCGCCGCTTTATTTATGGCAACCGGCCAGGACATGGCAAATATCGGCGAAGCCAACCAGTGCTCTGTTTATAACTACGTGACAAGCGACGGCGACCTCTACTACTCCATTACTCTTCCCGCCCTTATCATGGCCACTTACGGTGGCGGCACCAGCCTGTCAACGCAGCGGGAATGCCTCGAACTCATGGGGTGCTACGGCCAGGACAAGGCCTACAAGCTGCTGGAAATTGCCGCAGGCCTGACAGTTGCCGGCGAGCTATCCCTGGTTGCGGCAGCACAGCGAGACAAGGAGACTGGCGCTAACGAGTGGGTAGACGCGCACGAAAAACTTGGACGCAACCGCTGAGGAAAGTCCGGGCAATAACACCACTGCCAATCGCTTCACTGCCCTGCTCCGCGATTCACGGGTTAAAGAAAAAGAACCATTTCACACATGGTCAAGCAGTAGCTACTGTGCGTGCACTGCCGCCAGAGCGCAGCCGAAACTACTTTTTTGGATTTGCGCGCTACTGAAAATATGCCCTGATCGTATCAGGACTCTCCAGGCTGATGAAATGATCAGTCCCTTCAGTCTTTATTACGCGAACCTCCTCCGACTGGGCAGCACTCTCGAGCATAGCCTTGCGCCACAAAACGCCATCGCGCTCACCGACATACAGAGTCGTTTGCTTAAAACTATTGTAGTAGCGGTAATCCGTGCGCGCCTGCCAATCAATAATGTCGCGAGTATTGACCACGGCGGTAGCATACTGTCGTGGAGCAAATGGAATTGAGGCCACGAGACGGTCCTTGGTCGCATTAGTCACCCACATCATCGGCGATTTTAATACTCTCTGCGGAAAGAGCCGCAGCAGCGAAAAAACAAATGGGTAAAGATAAAAGCCTACAGGATTCAACCGCTTCTCATCACGACCCGCTAATCGACCCCCGGGCACCACGGCCGCTTCAAGGATCGACTCCAACCGTGCAGCCATCGCGGGATTTTGACGGCCGGCCTCCAGAATAACGGCTCCACCTCTTGAATGGCCGTGTAATACCACTCGTTCAGGACCGGTCATACACTCCAGCACGCGATTAAGGCTCCATGCATCGTGGGCGATCGTACCTACCAAGTGAGGGTTATCGCCGTACCAAACCGGTGTTTCTTCCGGCACGACAGCAAAAGGATTCTGATAGTTCGCATTGCCGATAAGCACCAAGCGCGCCGGCGTATTGTAATGCACTTCTAAAAAATATCGCATGTCCTCAAGAAAGCCAGGGAAACAAATAAGTGTGGTACTACTTACCACTTCTGCAGGAAGGTGTGAGCGATCCGGCAACGCGACAAGGTTCTCGCCTAACTGAAACATTCTCCCCTCGAACGTTTCGGCAGGCTGCGGCACCCATGTCTTGCAAGCCAACCACTTGCGAAGGAAAATGAGGCCAGCTAACAGGCACAGAAACAGGAATAACCACGTCATCATTTTTCTCCAGACTCTGGGATACACGGATGATCCGGGACAACACCGCTGCGCGTGCTGAGCGAACTACCTGTCCTATTATAGCGAGTACCGCAACGATAGGAGTTGATTGTATCTTTGTGACCCGCACCCCACATGCACAGAGGCACATGAAGACGCGACGCTTACGGTACTTTTTATACCGCTCAGCAGGTCCGCGAAACACGCGAAAGCCCTATTCTCTGAAAATGTCCGACGCGATGTCATCATTATTCCGCCGACGGGTAGCACGGCGCCGCACTAATCAACCATCCGCTGCACGGGCTGCTGCAGAATCAGCTAATGACTCATTATCGTTGGAAGATACGATTGGGGGAATGATGGCTGGACTGATGACACCTTACAAGGTGTGCGATGCCGTCGATAACAACGGCAAAACAACCCTAGGGCGCCAGTCAGTTAGCCGCGGTTAATGCTTTGCCCCGGTACATAGCTCGGCGTTGTGAGTTGAAATCTGTACCCGTCTTGCGAGCATCCACCTGACTTCGCCACGCCTTATTTCGCGTACGAGGCTGACTCGCCTGACGTGCCCCGCCAGGATTAATCGCGTTGACCTTAATCTCTTCCTGGGATGCTGCCTCCTCGCAGGCCTTATCGGTGAAACTGGTGGCGCCAGTCTCGGGATCCACACACATGTACATGTCAGCGCGGACTGCCAGGGGAAGTATAACCATGATCAACATAACCATTAATTGTTTCATTTCACGATTTCCATTCTAAATAGCTATATCTTGCACTATACCCCTGCTTCTGCAATGCGTACGAGGAAACAGGTCGCATTTATGAAAAAATATTTTCTCTTTTTTTTCAACGACTTAAGAATCTCAAGCGTTGCAGTGACCGCGTCAGTCCGAGATGAGCATACTGTGCAGACTGCTCGAACAGCGCTTCTTTGGTTTTCGGGGCGGTCGTCGCGCGGCGGTTTACAGCAACTTGATCATTTCGATTTGCCACTGACAGTGGCAATCAATTCCAATGCCTCGTCGCACCACGCGAGGAACTGCTGGCCCTGGCCCAAGCCGCGAACCAAAGCCAGATAAACCCCTTTGCTGCGCGTGGGAAGCAATTGTGGCTCGTTGTAATGCTTGACGCGTAACTTTTCGAAGGTGTAGAGCCGCTGCATCATATCCTGCCGTCGCGCATCAATCTCGGCTGCCAGGTGAGATGCATTCTCCTCACTCAGGTTGTAAAGCTTGATCACCAATTCGTCCTTCGCGTTCTGGTTTTTAGTGGTGCCATAAACCCATTCCGCCAGTGCGTCTCTGCCGGCCTTGGTTAGACCGTATACAATCTTGTTCGGTTTGCCACTTTGGCTCACCTCCCGGTTATTCAGAAACGATTTTTCCGCTAGTTTGTGCAGTTCCTGATATATTTGCTGGTGAGATGCATGCCAGAAAAAACCCATAGAAGCTTCGAAATCGCGCGACAACTCGTAGCCGGAAAGGTCGTCATCGATCAGGGCGGTCATGATTGCATGCGCGAGCGCCATACTCTTCCTTCCTCACTACAACGGTCCGACACGGCAACCGTGGTAGTCTTTTTTTCTAATTTTTCCGAACAGTAACACGTTCACTGCACACCCGGTACCGGGGCCTTGATAAAGTGCGTCGCGGCATCGCCGTACCAGATGACATCAGCGCTTCGCGCCACCAGCCGAATACGCGCCGCCGCACCGGGTCTGTCATCCAATGCGAGCCTCCACTCCCGGCTGTTCATCCCCCGCCTTTCCATGGACTGCGGCGCCGACTGCTCGTCTTCACCCACAGCCAGCTGAATATCACTCAGCGGGTGCGAGGCTCGCGCGAGCAAAAAGTGCCCGTCCGAGCCCAAAACATAGGTTAGCGCTATCGTAAAATCAACGTTTTCCAGCAAACACTGCCCACTTGCATAGCGACAGTTACTTCTTTCCAACAGTGGGTAAACACCGCCCTTTTGCGCCGGTGCCGGTTCT
>CAJQQW010000412.1 GCA_905480565.1 uncultured Halioglobus sp.
GCTGTACTGGCTACTGGTTTGAATCTGCCCGATAAGGATTTCGTCGCATCGGTGGTGGAAAATCAGCCAAAGTGGATCGATACCCGGCAGGCCTTGACGGATATGGCCGGTCTCGCCCGCAGCCGTGATATTCCCTTCATACTCGTAGTTTTTCCATCTTTTAACATGCATCTGGATCGACGTTACCCCTTTCGTCCTATCCACGACGAGGTAAATGCGTGGTCCGCAGAAGCTGGCGTCACTTCAGTGGATCTGCTCGATTACCTGCAGAGTATTGACCGGGAAGCGTATCGGGTATCAGGAGATGGCCATCCTAATGGCAAGGCATTTGAGTCGGCGGCAGAAGTGCTTGCTCCCGTGGTCTATGGCGTCCTCGAGACGTCGTCACCCGGCAGATGGTCGCGTGAGTAGATTGGTAATTTGACTGGGTATTCGTCGGTGAGACAATGCGATTTTTTACTTAGAATATATGGAGGAGCAGTATTCATAGCGGCCAAGGAGGCTGTATGCGTCTGTTGTTCTCTGCAACTCAAAGGGCGGAGAGGCAGGCATGGGGCACGATAAACTAAAAACGGGGACGCAGACACCTTAGTCAGGATTTCAAAACTCAGTAGTGAACGCCTGATACGGATGATCGTGCGTTATATCCCGGTGACGCGTAAGAGACAAGCATATGATTGCTATGGTTCTGGAATTCGCGCTGTTCTTCTTAGTCCTTTTCTTTTTTGTACCCGGGGCTTTGATTTCCATTCGGTCACTTCACAGACACCTGCACCGTAAGCAGCTGGTGTTGCAGAAGAGTATCGCGGGGTAGACTCTACCTCCGATCGGATCGGTAACAGTATCGACGTCACTCATCCGTTGGATGAGGGAGCCTCCTACCCTCCAAAGTTCTGACTTTACCGACGCCTATTCTTCCGTTAGTCCGGGCTCGGCTTCTCCTGCCAAAACATTTTTCATGATTTTCCCCGCAGCGTTGCGCGGCAGAGGTTGTAGGTAAATCTCCCATTGGCTTGGCACTTTGAACGCTGCCAGTCTCTCGCGACAGAAAGCTGCTAGCTGCTCGGTATTGGGCTTGCTGCCATCCGCTACCACCACGATGGCCTTCACATCCTGTCCCCTGTCAGGGTGGGGAACACCAATAACAGCTGCTTCTATGATGTCCGGGTGAAGCTCGATGCAGTGTTCTACCTCTACCGGGTAGATATTTTCTGCGTTGCTTAAGATGAGATCCCTGGCGCGCGTATTGATGTAGAGGAGCTTGTCTTCAAAATGGCCCATATCACCCGTACGAAGCCATCGTCCAGGCGCAATTGCCGCGTCCGTTGCCTCGGGGTTACGCCAGTAACCCAGCATTACGCAGCTGCCTCGAATATATATTTCGCCTTGTTGCCCGGGCGGGAGTTCGCGGTTTTCCTGATCGCGAATGCTGATTTCTATGCTGGGGAATACGCGGCCGACGGAGTTAGGGTGTGCTTGAAGCAGGTCGCCCCAGTTATGCGTGCCCACGCCGGACGACTCGGTCAGTCCGTAGCCCAGTGCCATGCGACCTCCTGTGCTGCGGAAGGCGCGCGTCATCCGTTCCTGCGTTGCTCGGCTGGTGGGCGCCCCACCTGATCCGAGGCGGTTTACACTGCTTAGGTTGTAACTATCAAAGTCGGGATGGTTCATTACCCGCGCAGCCATGCTGCCCAGTGAAGGCCAGGTGGTGACTTTTTCCATCTCGATCAGCTGAAGCACTTTTTCCGCCTCGAACTGACCCAGTGTCCAAACGCTTTTCATGCCCACTGCGAGGCTGGTAATCACGCCTGTGAACAGACCGGAAAGGTGAAACAGAGGCGCTGAAAACAGGCCACAGTTTGGCGGGGAGTTGTCGTTTTCCTTATGACCCGCTTCCGCTTCCATGATCATCATGCGGAAGCCGCTGAATACTGCAGAAGCGAGGAATGTCAACAGATTACGGTGACTTAACAATACGCCTTTGGCGCGTCCGGTGGTGCCGCTGGTGTAAAGAATCAGTGCCGGGTCATCCTCCGCAATATCGCAATCGGGCAGCGCCGGGGACCCTTCACCTGCATCCCAGCCCCGTTCCAACTGCGAAAAATTGTCCTCGATGCAGATAACGGGGCATGTCAGCGCATCACTGGCAATACGCGAGAGGCGCTTGCGGTCGCCCAACAGCAGTTTTGGTTCCGCCTCCTCCAGCGCGACGAGTATCGCTTCCCGGTTCCACCAGCCATTTAAACCTGTGCAAATTCCACCGATGCTAACGGTTGCCCAAAACAACATAATCCACTGGGGATGGTTGTCCGCAAGGATTGCGACCCTGTCGCCGGGCTTTACACCGTAGTCGCGGCGCAGGTTGTGTGCGATCGCGCTGACCCGCGCCAGATGTTCGCGAAAGCTGATACGCTGTTGCTCGCAGACGATATATTCGTTGTCCCCGTGATGAACGGAGTTTTCTAAAATCTGCCTCAAAGAGCGGTCGCGGTTTTTTAACACAGCCATAGATTCGCCGAGAACGTCTTCTCTTGTGATTTCAAATGCCCCCCCCGGGCCCACCAGTTCCTCCTCAATTTCGTCTGCCGAGCGCATGCAATTGTCTCCTCGATTCATGTCCTGGTGACTACCCGTACGTTGAGATTACCTGGCATTATTAGACGTTCGACACGGTGTCCGTCGATTTCATTGACACATATCAGCCGCCTGTGCACGCGTATTTTGCCTACCTCGCTGTCTGTCAGGCAGGTGCCGCGACGCTGTTACTCCGACTTGATCTCCTCATCCGCAGCGATTACGCGCAGAGAGATCTGAGTCAGGCGACAATGTCACCCATTTTCCTGAAGTACTCTGCGGCGTCCGGGGGCAGCACCGGAGGCTCTTTGCCAACAGCATAGCAGCCCAATATGACTTGTGCGGAGCGTTCGATGATCTCAACCAGGTCAGCCGCGCGACGCAGGGTACGTCCCGCCACGATGATGCCGTGATTGATCAACAGTACGGCCCATTCATCTTGGATGGCCGCCGCTACGGCGTCGGCAAGCTCTTCTGTCCCCG
>CAJQQW010000413.1 GCA_905480565.1 uncultured Halioglobus sp.
AAATGGCAAGCCGCCGGTGACCGTAACCCCTCTAGGGTCCAGTGGTGAAAGGCCCAGTGCCCGACAGGACACCTGGACCGCACTGGGGAAGCAGCTGTAGATATCGAAATGACCGATTTCGTCGAGGTTGATGCTGGACTGCTCCCGCACGGAGTGCCAGGCGGCAGCTATGGCGGGAGAATCGTGGAGGGAGGCACGCTCGCTGACGTACCAGCTGTCATTTGCATCAGCACCGCCACGCAGGTAAACCCACTGCTTGGGATCAACGCCCAGTTTCCTTGCTTTGCCCACTGTTGTCATAACCACGGCGGCAGCCATATCGACCTCCAGCACAGGGTTCATGGCGCGCGTGTAGGGGAAGCCGATATAGCGATTCTTTTTTTCTACAGTTTGTATCTGCTCTGCGGTACGCGCCTTTTGATGCCAGGCCATAGGATTGTCAGCGGCCACTTGGCTCATGCGGCTACTAAGATCAGCAATTAGTCCGGTGTGCGCCCTCTGGTCTAGGTCCAGATGATGACGCAGGCTATTTTCAAAGAGTGGATAGGTGTTAATAGGTTCGAACATGCCGTGGGCGGTCTCCAAGGCGGTGCACCCTTCTTTCTCTTTGCCGATGACGGTGGGTTCACTGCGCGTATTGCCCGCCCATCCTGAGATGTCGCCACCTGTGCGCAGCGCAGAGAAAAAAGTGGCTAACAGTTCAGCACCTGCCAGCAGCACGACCTCACGTTGTCCATCTGCGAGCTGATTAGCGAAATAATTAACAAGGTATTGGGGTGAGTTGCCTCCGAGGAAGCCCAGAAACAGCGCTGGATCAGTAATGCCCAATCGTGCCGCCAGCTCGATTCCTGGATTGCGTGGAAATACAGCGCCGCCGCCGGGTGAGGCGTCCGCAATAAAGCGCACAGTGCCTATGGTATCTACTGCGTCAGTGACTTCGTTGCCGCCGGCGTCGGCTAGTGCTGCCGAGCAGGCCTCCTGCAGGGCATCAACGGGTGTGCGGTTGATATCCGTCTCCCGCCACGTCTTTTGCCCCGCACCGATGAGTATTGGTGTGTTGTCTTTAACTTGCATACGGCTCTCGCTTATCCACTGTCGCCGCACAACATAAAACAGTATGCCCGATCAAATCCAGTAGGTTTTTATCCTTTATGTGAGCGCATTGGGTGTGAGGTCGCCTGTGCGGCGTTGATTTTTGCTGAGAAAGCTCTATGTTGGCTCTACGATTACCGGCCTTAAGGGTGTTGGCCCCATGAGTAAACGCGATGACGTTGGTTTCCAGCGAGTGATTCTTCTGGTTTTCCTGGCGATAGCTCTCTACGCGTGTTATGGGATGCTCAAGCCATACCTGGAGCCGATTATACTTGCCATCCTAATCGGTCTGCTGGCACAGCCCGTGCACCAGCGACTGGTTAAGGTGCTGCGCGGCAGGCAGTCTACGGCGGCCGTCATCAGTTGCCTGCTGTTGATGCTTGTCATTCTCATACCGACCTTGATTTTGCTTGGAGCTATTCTGAAGCAGGGCATCAATTACTCTGTAATTGTCAAAGAGTGGGCAACGCAGGATAATATACAACAGTTTTTGTCCCATCCCTGGCTGGTCGAGAGCCGGGACCGTCTGACTAGCGTGTTGCCAGACGGTGCACTCGATCCGGATAATATCCGCAGTAAGGCGCTGGCGGTGGCGACGGTCATGGGCAAGCAGTTCGCAGGCGTGTCTACGTCGATTCTGGGCAGTATGACGCGACTTGTGTTCAACTTTATGCTTCTGCTATTTGTATTGTTCTTTGTACTGCGCGATCAATCCAAGCTGGTCGCATTTATACATCGCGCCCTGCCTCTCGCGCGTACGCAGGAAGAAACGTTGTTCAAGGAGGTGAAGGTAGTAAGCAAATCAGCGTTACTCGGCACTTTCCTCACGGCAATTACCCAAGGGGTGGTGGGTGGTCTCGGCTTGTGGATTGCAGGATTCCCCGGTGTGTTTTGGGGGGCAGTCATGGCATTGACGTCCCTCATACCACTGGTCGGTACAGCACTGGTATGGTTGCCTGCTGTCATTTTCCTCATGTTTACTGGCGAGTGGAATATGGCAATTTTTATGCTGGTCTGGGGCGTTGTCGTCGTCGGTTCGATTGATAATTTTTTGCGGCCCTTGCTGATGCAGGGGGCCGATATGAGTACCGTCGTGATTTTCTTTTCTCTGATTGGCGGGCTGCAGGTGTTCGGTATTGCCGGCTTGATCTATGGACCGCTGATTTTTGCCGTTGCACTGGTTTTATTCCGGCTTTACGAAATTGAGTTCTCCCAATTTCTTGACTCTCAGGACAACAGCTAGGTCGCGACGTGCGAGCGGCTGTTGTAGTAGGTTAACTGAGATATCTTAGTGTATCGGTGTCCAGAGGCTTTTCTAATTGCCGCCGCAGTAGTGGCTTATCGACTTTTCCTGCTGCGTTCAAGGGTAAGCGGTCAGTACAAAACCATTTTTTCGGTACCTTGAATCCGGCGAGTGATGCCCTGCAGTGGGCAATCAGTTCATTCTCGCTGGTTTCTCCCGCCAGGCACAGCACAGCGCAGGCACACTCTCCCCATTTTGGCTCGGGCAGGCCGATGACGGCGCAGTCCGCTATTGCGGGATGATGGCGCAGAACATTTTCGATCTCTCGGCTGGCAATATTTTCTCCACCGCTGAGAATCATGTCTTTCTTGCGATCTACGATATACAGGTAGCCGGCGTCATCGATCCGACCAATATCGCCAGTGCGTAACCAGCCATCTTCGATTGCCAGAGCAGAGGCTTTTGGGTCATTCCAATAACCGCTCATGCACTGTCGCGCTTTGACCAATATCTCTCCTTCAGTGCTTTCCTTGCCGTCTTTGTCGATCAGTATGATCTTGGCTGTGGGCAGTGGACGACCGACGGATTGCAGGAGTGCAGGGGTGTCAAGCGCGGCCCGTTGATGATCCGCTTCGGTGAGAAAGGCGACGCTGCCGGACAGTTCTGTCATCCCATAGCTTTGGCAAAGTCCTACCTCGGTTTCTGACAGAAGGCGTTGCAAAAGATCGGTCGGCATGGCCGACGCGCCGTAGCCAATTGTGCGTACCGCCTTAAGGTCGTTTGCGTTGAATGTCGGGTGGTTCAGTAGAAGCCCGATCATGGTAGGCGCCAGTGACATCGAGGTGACCTCCAGGTCACGGCAAGCCTTTATTGTGTCAGCCGCATCAAAACTGCGGCTCAGTATCACTGATGCCCCGTACAGGTGCTGTAAAATCACGTTGTGAGCAGCGACGTGAAACAAGGGAAAAGGGTAGTAGTAGCGATCGTCTGATTGAACAGTGCGCGCCAGAGCTGCGGAGGCCAGACCTGCCATGAGTGATCGATGGCTTAATATTGCGCCCTTGGGCCTGCC
>CAJQQW010000414.1 GCA_905480565.1 uncultured Halioglobus sp.
AACTCACCGTCGCGAAGTAGCTCGTTCAATTTGCTTCGCTCCTTGAACAAGGGCGCAAGAGCCCGGTTTTTCTTGATTCGACTGTAATCCCACAATATGTCGTAACCGAGGTCTGCGCCGTAGACAAAAACCGGGGTGATAGGATATCTGTTGGCTAATGCCATCCGCGCAAAGCCAGTGCGTTTCTTCCAGAAAAGACGGTGTTCCTCACCCTTTCGTTTTAGTGCTTCGCGGGCGCCGCCCGGAAATACCAGGATATGCTCCCCAGACTGCATTAGCCGTGTGCAATTGTCCGGTGTTGCAGGCACCACGCCATGACTTTTGAGAATATCACGCCAGTAGGGAATCCTCTCGTGTAACCTGTCGCTGAGTGCGCGCAATTGAATGTTCTTTTGCAGTTTCAGTTCGACCAGAAGTATCGCGAGGTCGTAGGAATAGATCGAATGATTACCGACAAGAAGAGAGGGCTTATTATTATCCAGATTTTGCAGGCCAAGAAATTCATAATCAAATAATCGACGTTGTAAGCGGTTTAGCAGTCTTAATGCACGTGGATTTTGCAGTGCATTGCGCTGCGAGTGGCGGGCCGTCATGTCATCATTTCTCTATATTTGAGGCGCAGTTTTCGGTTGCAGCGTTGGATAGAAAAAAGTGGTCGCTTTAATCATGAGGCGGTTGTCTTTCTTGGTTTTCAATATTCACCCACAGGCGGCGTCTATCTGTGTGCTTAGCCGCCCCAGATATTCAAGGCGGTTCTGATTAGCATAGTGATCAGCACCAGTGACGACAATGTGAATATGGTAAAGCGTACCTCAATCTTATTCCACAAGGCCTGGTGTAATGTGTGTATAACGCGCAGGCAGACGTAGGTCCAGGCCAGTGTCAGGTTTGTTCCTTCGCCTGTGCCCAGCAACGCCATAGTTAAAGCAATGGCGTAGAACATGGTCGGCTGTTCGAGTAAATGATTATAGTTGTCTGCCTTCCAGCGCACCCGGGCCGGCAGTTCGGACATCTGTTGACCCCTGGGTAAATACGGATCCAGTTTCATGCCCATTTTGCCAAGGGCGGGAATACGTGTGGCATACATCCAGACCCATGCCACGCTGGTCAGTAGCAGGAGGGCGACGACGGGTGCCAGTATATCGGTTGAAATGGGCATGGCTCGATCCTGTTGTGTTAGCCAAGGAAAAGAGAGGCTGTGTAATCTATTGATACCGCGAGTATTGAAGTGAACAGGGGGCGCTGTCCAGTGCTTTTGAAATTAAGGCTACTTACGCTATCCCCTCAGTATTTATGGATTGTTGCATCAACGTTCTGTGCTGGCCCACCATCGCTCAATGTGCGCCGTTGTACTGATCTGATGTTCGCCTCTGCAAACGGAACTAACCGGGTTCTTTGGCGGTCTGAGCGGCGTTTGATGTGCGCGCTTTAATTGCTTCGAAAGATAAGATGGAATCGTTCCACAAGGCGGCGTGCTCGACCAGGCCTGCCTGAGAGAAATGGCAAAAATCGTGTCGATCGTGCATATCAGACAGGGTGTCGGTGTCGGCGCCGGGATAAACACCCTCGATCGCATCGGGCAATCCGCGCTGTGCTGAGCGTATTGCATCACTTCCGAGGTTGTTACAGATAGTAGCTACTGCCACAAACACAGGCGCGTTAATGCCATAGTCGCGCAAGGAGTCAACGAGTTCCGCAAACATCGCGGCGTATGCGTTTTGCGGGGTGCCTGCTCGCGCATCGTTTTCGCCCTGGTGCCACAGGACATGCGTGGGTGTAATCCCTGATTTCTGCAGTTGTGCCGCGGCGTGCTTCACACGGGGATGAAGGCGTCCACCAACGGTCCATTCTTTTAACGAGGTGCCACCGATGCCAAAGGGTGCAATTAGCACCCGGTCAAAGGCCCCGTTTGCAATCAGAGAATCCCCGAGAATTCCCCAAACAGATCCGCCGCTGCCATCCGCACCCAGCAGCGGATCCTCGCTGATGTAGCAGTGTCCGTCATGGATATTGAAATTTGCTACCCGAGGGTCTGCTGTATAGCGAGTCTGGCCGAAGTTGGCGCTGTTGGATTGACCGAACGTCATAAGCACTGCATGTCGCGGATTGCCTGACTGGAATTCATCACAAGGGAGGCGCTCACGAGCCGCGTCCGATACCCCACAGACGGTGACATCCTCGACGTCGCAGTACGCTTGTTGCAGCGGTAATACGAGAGCGAGGGCCCAGTCGCTGAAGGGCTTCGCCAGGTTAGGCCTGTACTGGCCTACTACGGCACCGAGACCGAACATTGTGCCAAGGCCGGCGGCCAGCATGAAGAGGAGCAGTGCGCCAATCAACACGCGCCGGTAGTGTCTCGTCATGGTCTGCGCCCTTTTTGTGAGAGTCATTTTCTCGCTTTCCCCAAGAGTGTCTCCCACATGGCCTTGCCGGGCAACCTCCGTATCACCATCGTGCCGGCGGCGCTAGTGGCCGGACCAAACGGGGGGGCGTCGATCGCGCCATGGCGCAGCCTGCTCCAACTGCCCAGCCAGCTGTATTAACAAGGCATCGTTGCCGTAGGCGGCAGAAAACATCATCCCGATCGGTAACCCGTCATCGTTCCAGTGTAATGGCAGCGACATTGAAGGTTGTCCGGTCTGGTTGTAAATAGTGGTGTCACCCATGTAAGAAAACAGCCTCTCCCCGTATTGCTGCGGCGTTGCCTCGCTAATATGCCCTACAGGAACCGGCGCACTGGCAAGTGTCGGTGCAAGGGTCACATCATAGTGCTGGTGAAATTTCCCCATAATGTGGCCGAGGCGGTGATTGAACTGCACCGCCGCCTGATAGTCGGTGGCACTGGTGCTCCTGCCCATCTCGACAGTGAGACGGGTTCCTTCCTCCATGGGTAGCCTATCTACATCAACATCCAGCTGCGCTGCGCGCTGCATCGCCGCGAGCGCTGTGGATA
>CAJQQW010000415.1 GCA_905480565.1 uncultured Halioglobus sp.
AGGTATACTGTCTCAGGCAATCGCAGACAGGACTGGCACCCAGTGAAATACACCGATCTGAGAGATTTCATCAATGCGCTGGAACAGCGTGGCGAACTGGGGCGGCTCAGTTCCGTGGTCGACCCCCACCTGGAAATGACCGAGATCGCCGACCGCACGTTACGTGGCGGCGGGCCCGTATTGCTATTTGAAAACCCCAAAGGACATTCGATACCGGTACTGGCGAACCTGTTCGGGACCGAAAAACGGGTAGTCCTGGGCATGGGCGGCGAGGACCTCGACGCCCTGCGCGAGATCGGTGAGCTGCTTGCCTATCTGCGCCAACCCGAACCACCCAAGGGAATGCGCGACCTTTTGGACAAGGCACCCGTGCTGAAAAAAGTATTGCACATGGCGCCCAAGGTTGTGCGTAATCCACCGTGCCAGTACCACGCGATGGAGGGCGATCAGGTAGATCTGCACAAACTACCGATACAAACCTGCTGGCCGGGGGATGCAGCGCCGCTGATCACATGGCCATTGGTGATTACTCGGGGTCCCGACAAGGAACGACAAAACTTGGGTATTTACCGCATGCAGTTGCTGGGCCGCAACAAATTGATTATGCGCTGGCTGTCTCACCGCGGGGGCGCCCTGGACTTCAAGGAATGGAAACAAGCGCACCCCGGTAAACCTTATCCGGTAGCGGTAGCACTGGGTGCCGATCCCGCTACCACCCTCGGCGCCGTTACACCGGTGCCCGACAGCCTATCAGAATACGGCTTCGCTGGACTGCTGCGGGGCAGTAAGACCGAGGTCGGTGAATGCTTTACCCCCCTGTGTCGGGAACACGGGCTACAGATACCCGCCTCGGCGGAATACATATTGGAAGGCTACATAGACCCGGGAGAAGAGGCCGACGAAGGCCCCTTCGGCGATCACACAGGCTATTACAACGAGGTAGAACGCTTCCCGGTTTTTACCGTAACAGCATTAACACATCGGGAAAATCCTATTTACCACAGCACCTATACCGGCCGACCGCCGGACGAACCCGCCATTCTCGGACTGGCGCTGAACGAGGTATTCGTGCCCATCCTGCAAAAGCAGTTCCCGGAGATTATTGATTTTTATCTGCCCCCTGAGGGCTGTTCCTATCGAATGGCGGTCGTTACTATTCGCAAGGAATACCCGGGGCATGCCAAACGCGTCATGTTGGGTGTTTGGTCATTTCTGCGACAATTCATGTACACCAAGTTCGTCATTGTCACCGATGAGGACGTGAATGCCCGCGACTGGAAAGACGTCATCTGGGCTTTGACCACTCGCATGGATCCGAAGCGGGACTGCGTATTCGTCGAGAACACGCCGATCGACTATCTGGATTTCGCCTCGCCAGTCTCCGGACTGGGGTCAAAGATTGGTCTCGACGCAACCAACAAGTGGGCCGGGGAAACAACGCGTGAGTGGGGACGCCCCATCCGTATGAAAAGCGAGGTCAAGGAACGCATTGATGCGATCTGGGACGAACTGGGTATCAAGCTGTAGAGACCGATGCCTGTTTATCGGGCAGAGGTAACGCGGGTAACTCCTGTTCCCGCGCGAGGAGGCCTTCGCGAAAATAGGCAGCCGCAATTTTGGGCTCGTCCATCGCGTTCAGTAACCGCCCCAACTCCGCACATACCTCAGCGCTCCGATCCAGTCGATAACTGCTTTCAAAATACTCACGCGCCTTTCCCCACAGCTTGTCCCGGGCAGATAACCGTCCCAGAGATAGCAGCAAATGCGCATCCTGCGGATGCGTGGCAAGCCAGCTCTCCGCCCTTGCCAGCTGCCGTGAAGGATCTTTGCTTTCGATAAAACCATAGAGCCGCACCAGGTTCGAGTTCCACGCGTGCTTGATTGAGCGCTGCACCACCTTATCCGCCAAATCGTGTTCCCCCGCCCCGATTAATCGCGCGACATACAGCTCTATCATGCCTGCATCCCGCTGCAAGTGGCGGGGCGTGCGCTGCCACATGGCTTTCAACTGTGCGCCATCCATCGAAGTCTTTTTCAGGCGGCTGTGGTACACCTCCTTCTCCAGCTTCTGAAACTCTGCGGTACTGGGCAGCTTGTGCTTTTGCAATTGCGGCAGTAATTCCTCAAGACGATCCCAGTCCTCAAGGCCCTGATAGGCCTCGCTTAACAGGGTCAAAACGTGGGGGTGCTTGCTGACATTGCGAGTAGCCTGATCCAGCGCAGCGACCGCCTCCTGATGCTCCCCCGCCTGCAGTTTCATCTCTGCAAGCGCCACCTCAAGAGCGACTGCCGCTGCCGGCTCCGCATCACCCGCCGCGCGCAGATACTCCCGCACCTTGTCGTCATCTTCCAACTGCGCGCTGGAGCGCGCCGCCAGCAGATAATTCGCCAGCGGTGCATCGCTGTGCTCGGCGCCCCGCAATAGTTCGCGTCGTGCGGCCACCCAATTACCTTCGGTATAATTGATCAGACCAAGGGTACTGTGACGCAAGGATTTCCTCGCCTTGCGTGAACCCAGCCAGCTCGACAGGGAACGCTGCCCCCCAACCAGACGATAAAATAAACGCAGCAGAACAGAGATGGCGAAGACCACGAAAATCAGCAGTAACAGGCCCACCCATAAACTCGTTTCAAACGTGTAGTTGCCGTAGGCCAAAAGAACATAGCCTGGATCGGTTTCTATTACAGCCACCAGGCCAACGCCCAACAGCAAAGCGAGCAGTATAAAAACGAATAATCGGCGCATCGGCTATTGCCCGCCCTGAGACTGTGCGCGCTGATTAATTGCCGCTTCCATGGCCCGCAGGGAACGGGAGACATCGGGCAGTGTCTGCACCACAGTTTGTCCAGCCATTCGCGTCAATTCCGCTGACAAGGCGGTCGCTGCGGCCTCATCTGACTGCAGGAACTGGCCGACCCAGTGCTGGGCCCGCTCTAGGCTCGCCGTGTAAAGCGCCTGATTACCCGACAATAATGCGACCTGCGCCTGCTCCAGTAACATGCGCAGGTTCCGCCTTACCAAACCCTCCCACTGTGGATCCATCAGCGCTTGCACCGGCACGTCACGACGGCGAATCAGCAGGTATTCTGACAAGCGAGCCAGCGCCGCCTCGTAGCCCTGGCGCAAACGCCCGCGCCACTCCTCTGCGGGTACCGGCTTTGCTCGGTCGGGCTGGCGGGGCATGTCGAAGATAACCAGTTGCCCGGCCTGCTCAACAAGAGCAGACAGGCGCAGGTAGAGGCCCTCCACATCGATTTTTGGTACCGCCCGCAAGGCAGCCATGTCGGCAGCTATCGCTGCCCGCACAGTGTGCAGCGTCGGATCGTCAATTTCCCGCAACACATCATCGGCCCCTTGCAACAGTGCCAACGAAGCAGTGGGGTCGCGCGCCATAACCAGGCGCTGGTTGGCGAGGCGCAGCAAGTGGTCAGTCTCGGACAGCAACCAACTGTTGCGGTCACTGGCACTGAAGCGGCCCAGTTCATCCTGCAATTGGCTAACAGCCGCCTCGCGCGCTTCGATACGGCGAGTCAGGGCATCGGTTTCAGCGCGTGTTGTAGATGCTAGTTTCTCGAGGGCCGAGCGCCATTCGTCACGGGCGCGTGCTTCCATCTGCTGCAGATCCGACTGTTCGCGTCCTACGGTCGAGTCCAGAGTTGAGAGCCGCTTTATGAGGGCCTGTTCGCGATCATAGCCCTCACGCGCCACCCAGGCACCAGACAGCCCGACCACGATCACCAATAGCAGTGCCAGCCACGCAAGGCCCCTGCCAGGGGCTTTGGCCGGGCGCTCTGACACTATGGGTTCACCCTGCCGGGTGTCCGCTGCGGGCGGTTGTTCTTTGACATCCTGATCCGTCACTCGCTACTCTCCAGTACTGTGCAGCCAGGCCCCCAGAGCCCGCAGCATTGCCGCATCCGATGCGTTGTCGGCGACGAGCACCTGGCGACAACCTGCTTCAAGGGCCATGCGCGCCACGCGCTGTGAAGGCACTATCACGTTTAACTTAGTGGTTTCCGCCCGGGTAAGCAATAGCCGCAGGTTGGACAGCCCCTCTCCGCTACTGACCAAAATAATATCTATATCCCAGTCACTCAGCTGCCGCAGCAATACATCCCGGGACACATCCGGTGGGCCACGCCGATAACAGGCCAACTCATCAACTCTCGAACCACGTGAGGTGAGTTCACTGCGCAGGGTATCGCGACCGCCCTCCCCTTTTATTATCAGTACACGCTGACCATCGACTGCCTGCAGTGCAGGCATGGCCAGCAGTCCTTCGCTGCTCATCTCCCGCTCGGGCGTATGCGCCTCGATGCCGAAGTCGGCAAGACAACGCGCAGTGGCCTCGCCCACTGCGTAGCACCTCATACCTGTGGGCAGCTGAGGCCAATACATCTCAACCTGCTCCATACCAAACCTGACGGCGTTAGTGCTGACAAAGATAACATGCTGGTACTCGTCGAGCCGTTGCAAAAAACCGCGCTGCTTCGGCGGGATGTCAGGCAGCCTACGCAATGTCAGCAAGGGTTGACTGTAAGCCTGATAGCCCTCCGACGTGAGCGCTTCGCACAATGTATCCGCGGCAGTTCCTGCGGGCCGCGTCACCAGTACACAGGGCACATCACGCGCCATAAACGTCCGCCAGAATAGCCGCCGCACCTTGCGCGAGAAGATCATCCGCGACACTGACCCCCAGGCCCTCGGCATCCTGCGGCGAGGCATTGCCCTGCGCACGCAGCACCAGCGAGCCGTCCGGTCGTCCCACCAATCCCTGCAGCAGGAGGCGCTCTTCGCCGATGGGAAAATCCGCGTAGGCCGCAATCGGTACCTGGCATCCACCTTCCAGCCGGCGATTCATGGCACGCTCGGCCGTCACGCGCCAGGCAGTAGGCTGATGATGCAAGGGGGCAAGCAATTCCATAATCGCCTGGTCTGCCTCCCGGCATTCAATACCCACGGCACCCTGCCCGCCCGCCGGAAGTGATTTATCCAGCGCAATACGTTCGGCAATGCGATGCTCAAAACCCAGGCGAATTAAACCGGCGCTGGCCAGAATAATGGCGTCATACTCGTCCTCGTCCAACTTGCGCAGCCGCGTATTCACATTGCCGCGGAGAAAACGGATATCGAGATCGGGGCGGCGCTGTCGCAACTGGCACTCGCGGCGCAGACTGGAAGTACCCACCACACTGCCCTGCGGCAACTCGGTCAGCGCAGCATAGCGATGACTCACAAACGCATCAGACGGATCCTCACGCTCGCAAATTACACCGAGGCGAAGGCCGGCCGGGAATGCCATAGGCACGTCTTTCATGGAGTGCACCGCTATATCCGCACGTCCGTCGAGCAGCGCTTCCTCCAGCTCCT
>CAJQQW010000416.1 GCA_905480565.1 uncultured Halioglobus sp.
CGACCTCAACCTTGGCAAGGTTGCGCTCTACCAACTGAGCTATTCCCGCAAATTTGCACTTCAACCACCGCCTTATAGCTCTTCTCCGTTCCTGCAGGCGTTTTTTGCCGTGGACGGATTCCGCGAGAGCGGCGTGCTGATGAATGGCGTCCCCTAGGGGGTTCGAACCCCTGTTACCGCCGTGAAAGGGCAGTGTCCTAGGCCACTAGACGAAGGGGACGCAACCGTCTCCATCAAGAGGCGCGCATTGTAGGTAGAGCGGGCGTTGGCGTCAAGTCTGCAATGCTCAGTGCAGGGTGTCGGTTGTCGCTCTTGCCTGCTCCAGATCGAGGACTTCCCCTCTTTCTGCCGCCGCCAGCCGCAATTCGTCCAACTGCTGGAACTGGCTGATTTCCTCATCCGTGAGATAGTGGAGGCAGTCGCCCCCGAAAAACCAGAGAAGTGAGCGGGGAAAGGTCGGGGCAAAATCGGTAAAAGTGTTGAAAAGTCTCGCAACTAGCGCGTGCCCCCGGGGATAGAGGTTCGTTTGCGCTTCGCCGAGCGCCTGGAACTCCCTCGCCAGTTCATGCAGCGGATGACCATCCGGCAGATCTCGAGTGCGCGTCGCCAACGCGGCTGAAAACGCCTCGAGGACCGACAAATTGTGTTTTAGATATTGGTTATCATTCATGGGCGGAGTCGTTAAGAAACAGAAATACGGGTACAATTGCGCGCTTGATGAAACAGGGTGCAATTACGACAATGTTGCCAGCACTGAGTATAGAGAACCTTAGCAAAGTTTACGACAATGGCTTTGAGGCCCTCAAAGGCATCAGTCTGAGCGTAGACCAGGGCGATTTTTTCGCGCTACTGGGACCCAATGGCGCTGGCAAATCGACGACCATAGGTATTATTTGTTCTCTGGTAGCCAAGTCAGGGGGGCGCGTTTCGGTGTTCGATATTGATATCGATGAGAACTTTCCCGCAGCCAAGCGCTTCATCGGCATTGTGCCTCAGGAGTTTAATTTCAATCAGTTCGAGAAACCTCTCGATATCGTTATCAACCAGGCCGGATATTATGGCTTGCCCGCCACGCAAGCACGCAAGCAGGCGGAAAAGTATCTTCGCGAGTTGGGTCTCTGGGAACAGCGCGATGTGCAGGCTAGAATGCTGTCCGGCGGCATGAAGAGACGCTTGATGATTGCCCGGGCTCTTGTGCACGAACCTCGACTATTGATTCTCGACGAGCCTACTGCCGGTGTTGATATCGAAATGCGACGGTCAATGTGGGAGTTCCTTGAAAAGATTAACGAGCAGGGCACCACTATTATCCTTACGACCCACTACCTCGAAGAAGCGGAAGCTTTGTGTCGCCATATCGCCATCATAGATCACGGTGAGATCGTGGAGAATTCGTCTATTAAAGATCTGCTTCGCCGGCTCCATCGGGAGACGTTTATCCTTGATTGTATCGAGGAGGTGCCTGAGAGTATAAAGATCAAGGCTTTCAAAACTCGGCGGATAGACACTCATACTCTGGAGGTCGAGGTGGAAAAGGGGCAGCATCTAAACGATGTTTTTTCAGCGCTCGACGGCGACGGTATACACATAAGCAGCATGCGAAACCGCGCAAACAGGCTGGAAGAAATGTTCGTTAATCTGATCGATGGTGCTGCATGAATACCTATGAGCAATGGATTGCCTTCGTTACTATTGTGCGTAAGGAAATCTCGCGTTACCTGCGTATATGGACTCAGACACTGCTGCCGTCGGCCATTACGATGTCCCTTTACTTTGTCATCTTTGGTACGCTAATTGGCTCGCGAATCGGCGAAATGGGTGGCTACACCTATATGGAATTCGTAGTGCCAGGCCTCATCATGATGGCGATTGTTACCAACTCGTATTCCAACGTCGTCTCGTCTTTTTTCGGCTCCAAATTCAGTCACTCGGTGGAGGAATTGCTGGTATCGCCGGTTTCGAACGTTGTGATATTGATGGGCTATGTTGTCGGCGGCATCACCCGGGGCATGTTGGTAGCGGTGGTTGTGACACTCGTATCATTGTTTTTTACTGAGCTCAGAATCCACAGCTATTTTATTGTCGTTGTGGTGGTGGTCCTGACCTCGACTCTTTTTGCCTTGGCGGGTTTTATTAATGCTGTCTATGCGAACAGCTTTGATGACATTTCAATTGTCCCCGTTTTCGTGCTCACGCCGCTTATTTACCTCGGTGGGGTTTTTTATTCGATGGATCTACTTCCCGAATTCTGGGCCAATGTATCGAAGCTGAATCCGTTGGTGTATGTAGTCAATGCGTTTCGTTACGGTGTGTTGGGGATTTCTGATGTGAGCCTTACCTTTGCGTTCACTATGATCATTGGTTTCACCATTCTGGCCTTTGCGTATAGTATGTATCTGTTGCGCACAGGCACCCGCCTGCGGCAGTAGAGCGTTGGAAGGCGACTACAGCAAGGGTATGCTGCTTGGTAAAGTTACTCCCGTGGTGGATGTTTACTCACCCGGAATACTCCACCCAATATCCCGCCAGTTCGGCCGCGATTCTCTTCTGATGGAGGGCCCGCTGCCCTTTCACGGCGTTGACCTATGGCATGCCTACGAGCTGTCCTGGTTGAATCTTGAGGGAAAACCAGAGGCAAGGGTAGGGCGCTTTACAGTGCCTGCAGATTCCCCCAATTTGGTTGAATCAAAGTCTCTTAAGCTCTACCTGAACTCACTCAACAATATGCGTTTTGAGTCCGAGGAGGCCTTCATTGCGACGGTGATCGCCGATATCGGCGCCGTGGCAGGTGTGTCGGTGTCACTTGAGCTGTGGAGGGTAAATGACCAGGGTATTACCGGTGGCCCTCTGGCTGGTGATTGTATCGACAACGAGACCTGCGCTGATGTGGGAAGCGACGGAGCTGTAAGCCTGAGAGTTGATGGGCATGAACGGATAGAAGAGCGGTTGTTCAGCCATCTGATGCGTTCTCTTTGTCCCATCACCGGGCAGCCGGACTGGGCGACGCTATGGCTGCATTATCGTGGTCCAAGGCTTGATCGGGGTGCCTTGCTGCAATACATCGTGAGCTATCGGCAGCATCAGGAGTTTCACGAGCAGTGCGCAGAACGCATATTCCTCGACATTTACCACTTACTGGCACCAGATTTTTTACACCTGCAGGCGTTTTACACGCGCCGTGGAGGTCTCGACATCACGCCGTTTAGATCGAGCGAATTGGATGCGCGGCCTCAGGGCCGTATCGCCCGTCAGTAGTTCGGTGCGCAGGGCTTCAAACCGGGTAGTCCTGTGGTATCATGCGCGCGCTTACGGTGAGGTGGCCGAGTGGTCGAAGGCGCACGCCTGGAAAGTGTGTAACGGGCAACCGTTCGAGGGTTCGAATCCCTCCCTCACCGCCACATGAGTTCGTTAGCCCTCGATTTCTCTCACGGCTCCTCCAAAACCACCTTGTCAGAGCCATTTTTAGCGGGAGGTAAGCAGTGGCCGAAAAAGACATAAAGCTGCATGAAATGCTTCTGGCCAGATTATTGTTGTGTTTTCTTGCCGCAATACCGTTGTCTGAAACACAGGCCGAAGGATTGTCACTGGCATTGGGCGACAGTCAAATAAAGCAGAAGACTTTTAGTCTTTTTGTCGTGCCCGGGGAAATCCTGTCGCTTGCTCTCATCGATTACGACAAAAATGAGTTGCACATTCGTTTTGAGGGGTTGGAGATTCAGCCCCCCGCGACCGGCACGTGGCGATTCCGCGCACCGCAAGAGCCCGGGCTGTATTCTTTCGAACTTGAATACCCCGCTGTTGGTGAGGCCACGACGTTGAATGTGTTTGTCGGCACCGTGCTAACGTCGGAGCAGACATCTCTCGAGGGTTACCGCATCGGGCCGCTTCCTTCCGGTCACAGTGAGTATCCGCAGTTCTACCGCTCACCCA
>CAJQQW010000417.1 GCA_905480565.1 uncultured Halioglobus sp.
ACAAGCCGCTGAGGGCTGCGTACTCTCTCAATCGCGCTGTTTTACGCTGACTTTTGCTGGGCAGGAAATGTGAAAGAGGTGCTAGCGCCAGGGCAACCACAAACAGGATAAGCAGATAGGTCACGAAGAGAAGTCCTGATACATATCAATCACTCATAAAAATGTATAGACGCCGCACTGAATGCACTTGTCCGGCGCATATTCTATGCTATAAAGGAAGCGAACTTACAACCGACACGGAGTCCTGCCATGTCCAAGTACACCAAAATTCTGGTGGCGATTGATCTCAGTGAAGATTCCAGTGAGGTCATGGAACGAGCTCGCGCCATCGCTGATCTCGAAGGCGCGGATTTACACCTGCTTCACGTTATCGAGCCCTTGAGTTTCGCGTATGGCGGCGATATCCCTATGGATTTTTCAAGCATACAAGAAGAAATCCAGCAGCAGGCGACACAGCAGATGGAGAAATTTGTTGAGCGCTACAGCATTGACTCGGCACATCAACATATCTTGCTGGGAAAGCCGGAAGTGGAAATTCACGCGAAAGCCGAGGAGCTCCAGTCCCAGCTCATCGTGGTCGGTAGCCACGGCCGCTATGGTCTTGCACTGCTAATGGGTTCCACTGCCAACGGCGTGCTGCATGGCGCGAGCTGTGACGTCCTTGCAGTGAGAGTCGGCAAGTAATCGAAAAATACTCGTCGCAAGCGCCCGCGCGGTAAATTTGCTCAACTATGCTCTTTCTTCTGCAGGAAACCCTGTAGCGATGCCGCTGTAAACGGCCAGTTCAGTTCATCGCCTTCGGCATTGCGCAGCACCGGTATCGACAGGCCATAGCGATCAAACAAAGCATCGGACTCGGCAATATCGACCACCTCCAGGGCGATACCACCAACCCTTGGCGACACCTCGGCGACAGCGGCCGCCGCCAACTCGCACAAGTGACAGCCACTCGTACTGAACAGTGTAATACGTTGCATTACTCCTCACCGTGCTTTGCGCTGTAGCGCGAGCTATGACACCATGCTGGATTATCGCAGTATGACTTGAAACCCTACGTGACCTGACATTAAGATTGCGAGTCAGGTACAATAATATGAACTAGCTATCGCGACCACCCCTCGATACTGAATCCCATTGAGCGTGCGCCCGGAGTAAATTAGTGGCTCTATTCTCCCAACCGACAGCCAGAGCACTGGCGATACTGGATTTGCTTATGGCCAATCCACAGCAGGCCTTTGGATTGACCGAAATGACGAGGCGGCTCAATCTCAATAAGGCCACCTGTCACGCTATCCTCACCACCATGGCCAATTACGGATTCCTGGTCCAGCACCCAAAAACCAAGGCCTATCGCCTTGGACCCTCTATTATCGCAGCGGGAAACGCAGCGTTCGCGCAGTTCCCGGTTCTTGAATACGCTCGCCCCGAGCTGGAAGCCCTGCAAAACGACCTCGATATCGGATTCGCTGTAACAGGTCGATCCAAGTTGCATCAGGTCTTGCTGGCTCTGTATGGCCACGCTACGCCACTCATAGATTCGTTCCAGCTGGGATTGCGCCTACCCAATACCGCACCGGTTGCAGCCTGTTTCACCGCTTTTTCAGACGCCAAGTATCTCGAAGCCTGGCTCACTCGCGCCCATGAATCACGTGGTGATTTTGATGAAAAGCTGGACAAGAAACTGCGAGTGTCTCTGATTGCCATCCGCGCGAGGGGGTACGAGGTCAGCCTGAAAACCCACGCCGAGGCAGCACTGCGGGAGGAACTTGGAAGAATCCACAATTCCTGGAGCCTGACCGAACTCGAGGATGCGGCCAATCGTTATCAACACGACCTCTGCGATGAGCACTTTCATCTAGACCGTGTAGACCCGAAGGGTCGCTATAACGTGAGCACAATCACGGTGCCGGTGTTCCTGAATAACAAGCTTCCGGTGATGTGCTTTGTCGCGGGATCATTCGACAAGCCCATCAGCGGTAATCAGGTGGAAGAAATTGCCGCGCGCATCAAAGCCTCCGCAGACCGTATTACGACCCTGGCCAGTGGCCACGAAGATATCAGCTAGCGTCAGCATCACATGCGCCTATAGAATTCGACGTGACCGATTCACAGGACTATCACAATAGAAAAGCCAACTTCGCGCGCATGCTCACCGTGTACGGACGGAAGCCTGTACTGGAGGTCCTAAACGATCACTCCCTTGACTGCCATGCACTGCATCTTTCCAACAGCAACCGTGCAGGCGGCATTATCACGGAGATTCAACAGAAAGCGGAGCAGCGAGACATAGCCATCAGGGTTCACGCGCGCGCGGAATTGGCCCGCATTTCCCGCAATGGCAAGCAGGATCAGGGCGTAGCAATTGATGTGCTGTGTCCACGCTTTCAGCAACTGGATGAGTTTCTGGCAAGCACACCGCTGCAACCGGGGCGGATCCTGGCCCTGGATGGGATTACTAATCCGCAGAATCTGGGAATGATTCTGCGCTCGGCAACGGCCGGAGGTATCAACGGCATTCTGCTGCCGCGTAAAGGCAGCGCGGCGCTGGGACCGCTGGTGATCAAGGCCAGCGCCGGAACCGTTTACAGGGCCCCCATTTTGCTCTGTGACCAGCTACCACAAGCCCTGCGGCGCTGCCGCGAATTAGGTGCAATAATTTGCACACTTGATGCCGAAGCGACGGACTCACTGTTCGAGCAGCGCGATGAGGGACTTTTGGTTTATGTACTCGGGAACGAGACCAACGGCGTGGGACAGGAGGCCCGGGAACTCTCGGACAGGCGCCTTGCCATACCAATGCACAATGGCGTGGAATCGCTCAACGTCGCGGTGACGGCTAGCCTGATCGCTTTTTCCACCTATTTGGACAGGTAGCCCATACCCTCTTCCAGCCCTTGCAGTGTCAGCGGATACATCCTCCCCTCCAGCAACTGATTGGTAATCGCGACTGACTGAGTGTACTGCCAGTCCTCTTCTGGCGTCGGGTTGAGCCAAATCACCTTATCGTAGACATCCTGCATTCTCCGCATCCAGAGCTCCCCCGCTTCCTCGTTCCAGTGCTCAACAGACCCGCCTGGCTGAACAATTTCATAGGGGGACATCGAGGCGTCACCGACAAATACCACCTTATAGTCATGACTGTATTTGTGCAGGATGTCCAACAGCTGGGTCCGCTCGTTATGGCGCCTCACGTTATTGCGCCACACACTCTCGTAGATGAAATTATGGAAGTAAAAATTTTCCAGATGCTTGAACTCTGTGCGTGCGGCGGAGAATAGTTCTTCACAAACCTTCACATGCGGATCCATGGAGCCGCCAACATCCAGAAACAGCAAGACCTTTACCGCATTGTGCCGCTCCGGCACCATTTTTATATCCAGAAGGCCTGCATTGCGGGCTGTCGAACTGATAGTGTCATCCAGATCCAGCTCTTCGGCAGAGCCGGTACGAGCGAACTTTCGCAGGCGTCGCAGGGCAACTTTGATGTTGCGCGTACCCAACTGAACGGAGTCATCCAGATTTTTGAAGTCGCGTTTGTCCCAGACCTTTACGGCCTTCTTATTCTTTCCATTTGGGCCAACACGAATACCTTCGGGATGATAACCCTCCTGTCCAAACGGTGAAGTGCCGCCCGTACCTACCCACTTGTCGCCGCCCTCATGACGCTCTTCCTGCTCCTCCAGTCGCTTCTTGAACTCTTCGATCAGTTTTTCGAGACCGCCGAGCGACTCAATCTTGGCCTTTTCTTCATCCGTAAGGTTCTTCATGAACTCTGAGCGAAGCCAGTCGTCGGGTATTAGCGCCTCGATAATATCGTCGAGTGCTTCGAGTTCTTTGAAATGTAATCCGAAGGCCCGATCAAAACGATCAAAATATTTTTCGTCTTTTACAAGACAGGTGCGACTGAAATAATAAAATTCATCGATGTCGCAAAACGCGACCTTGCGCTTGAGTCCCTCCAGCAAGTCGAGCAGCTCTCGGGTAGTAACCGGAACTCCGCCATCTCGTAGGCCCTGAAAAAAATTGATCAGCATGATTCGCCCATTCGCCGACAGGAGCCCTAACGGGTCTCCCTACGGTGCATGAATGCGAGACGTTCAAGTAAATGCACGTCCTGCTCGTTCTTCAGCAATGCGCCATAAAGCGGCGGAATTGCCTTACTGGGATCACGATTCTTGAGAATCTCGTCTGGAATAGAGTCTGCCATTAACAGCTTCAACCAGTCGATCAGCTCCGATGTCGAGGGCTTCTTTTTGAGACCGGGAATTGACCGCACATCGAAGAATACTTCCATCGCCTCCTTCACGAGTTCATTAGCAATGTCGGGATAGTGTACATCGACAATTTCTCGCATCGTGTCTCGATCGGGGAAGTTTATAAAATGAAAGAAACAACGGCGCAAGAAAGCGTCGGGGAGCTCTTTTTCGTTATTACTGGTTATGATAATTATCGGTCGATGCTTTGCTTTGATGGTCACCCCGGTTTCGTAGACAAAAAACTCCATCCGATCCAATTCCACCAACAGGTCATTTGGAAACTCAATATCTGCCTTATCTACCTCGTCAATGAGGAGTACGACCTGCTCGTCAGCGTCAAATGCTTCCCAAAGCTTTCCACGCTTGATGTAGTTCGCTATATCCTGAACCTTGTCATCGCCCAGCTGCGAATCCCGGAGCCGCGATACTGCATCATATTCATAGAGCCCTTGCTGCGCTTTCGTAGTTGACTTGATATGCCATTGGATCAAGCGTTTGCCGAGAGCCTGAGCAACCTCTTCCGCCAGCATCGTCTTTCCTGTGCCGGGCTCCCCCTTTATCAACAGAGGCCTCTCCAGTGAAACAGCCGCATTGACCGCCATGCGCAGGTCTTCAGTAGCAACGTAGCGTTCTGTGCCTTCAAACATCATCTTAAGCTCTACTCTAAATTCGAAAGTCGCTCAGGTTACAGATTGCCGGTCGGCTAATCAACACTCGCGCGCCGAACCGCCGCAGCGTCCGGGTCCGATGCGAACATCAGATGTCAGACTGGGCCGCAGCCGACTCCCCGCGAGGAGCTCGCCCTCGCTTGCGAAACACAAGGACTTGCAGCAATAGCGCGGTGGCGATGCCAACTGCGAGCATAAAAAGCAATGGTTTTATCGCATGCTGAGCGGCCTCAGGCCCCTCGGTCATGAGCTGGAAACCGGCGACTACGAGCGCAGGCGCGAGCGTATCTACATCCGGCCCTGGATATGCTGGCGTTAATAGCAGCGCCGCCATTACCAGGACCACCAGCGCCGCCCAAAACGGTCGCCAGGACCGCCACGACCACCATGCTGTATACAGCACCAGAATGCCCGCAGTACCAAGATAGAGGTATAAACCCAGCAAGTATGTACTCTCAGTCAACATATTAGCTCTACTCCACCCAATGAACGATATGCTCGTCGAGGCCGTCGGGATG
>CAJQQW010000418.1 GCA_905480565.1 uncultured Halioglobus sp.
GCCCTGTCCAACTCGCCCAATATAGCCATGATGCCGCCAGCCCGATGGACATCTTCCATATGGTACTGAGGTGTGCTCGGCGCCACTTTGCATAGCTGCGGAACCTTGCGCGAGAGGCGATCAATATCCTGCATGGTGAAATCCAGCTCCGCTTCCTGCGCCGCTGCCAACAGATGGAGAATAGTATTGGTGGAGCCGCCCATGGCGATGTCGAGACTCATGGCATTTTCAAAGGCCTGAAGGTTGGCGATGTTGCGTGGCAGAACGCGCTCGTCGTTATTTCCGTAGTAGCGTTTGCAGAGATCGACCACTACGCGCCCCGCTCGCAGGAATAGTTGTTCCCGGTCGGCATGGGTCGCAAGGGTCGACCCGTTGCCGGGCAGCGACAGTCCTAGTGCTTCGGTCAGGCAGTTCATGGAGTTCGCGGTAAACATGCCTGAACAGGAGCCACAGGTTGGGCAGGCAGAGCGCTCATACTCCGCCACCTCTTCATCAGAGGCGCTATCGTCGGCGGCAATTACCATTGCGTCGATCAGGTCGAGCTTGTTCTCAGATAATTTTGTCTTGCCCGCCTCCATTGGGCCTCCCGAGACAAATACAGTCGGGATATTGAGCCGCATGGCGGCATTGAGCATTCCAGGAGTGATCTTGTCGCAGTTGGAGATGCAGACCATGGCATCGGCACAGTGGGCGTTGACCATGTATTCCACGGAGTCGGAAATAATGTCGCGAGAGGGCAGACTGTAAAGCATGCCGTCGTGGCCCATGGCGATACCATCATCCACCGCGATGGTGTTGAACTCTTTGGCAACGCCGCCTGCTGCCTCGATCTCCCGGGCCACCAGTTGACCCAGGTCTTTGAGGTGCACGTGTCCGGGGACGAACTGCGTAAAGGAGTTAACGACCGCGATGATGGGCTTTTGAAAATCCTCGTCTTTCATGCCTGTGGCGCGCCACAGGGCGCGGGCGCCGGCCATATTGCGGCCATGAGTAGAGGTCTTGGAGCGAAATTCTGGCATCTTATTGTCTTCCGGCGGCGGCTGTTTTACTGAAAAAGCGACCTGCGTCGATCTAAAAAAAAAGAGGAGTAAAGAATAGCAGAATTTGCTTATTTTTTCCTGCCGCAAGTTGCCATTATGTGCGCAGTCCGGAAGGTAAGCCCCAACCGCTATAGGGCGTGCTGCCTCTGGCAGCATCATCCATAGTCGGGTATTGAAGGCCGCTCGGCCACTGTAGTTTTTGACCCTAAAAGTGTCGACCCAACTATGCGAACCCTTTAAAGTACCCGTCGCCCCGAGCTGATCGCGCGCTGCTATAATAGCTGTAAAACTTGCCGCGGTGGATTACTCTGGTAATCTCGCTGCGCGTTGTAATGCGGAGGCGCATATTTTGTAAAACACGATAGTTAATCGTTAGATGACAATACTTTGGTCAAGCCTTTTTCGCTCAAATGCCACGAGGAAAAGAAAATGAAGCGAGTCGTACTATGTATATTTATCCTTATTGTTTCTGCCTGTTCGGCTCAGCCAGCCCGGGAGTCCGCGGTTGAACCCGCTGCGAAGGCAAAGGACGTTACGAAGAGCGCCTATACCCAAACCGGTAAGGCCTCTTTTTACGCGGATAAATATCAGGGGCGTCAGACGGCCAGCGGCGACCTGCTGGATCATGAAGAACTGACTGCCGCTCATACCAAGCTGCCTTTTGGTACCAAGGTCAGGGTCACCAACACCAGTAATGGTAAGAGCACAATTGTTATCGTCACAGACAGAGGGCCGTTCGTGGAGGGCCGTATAATCGATTTGACAAAATCCGCGTTTGATCAAATCGGTGACAGGAACGAGGGCGTCATCACGGTCCAAATTGAAGTCATAGAATAATGACTGTGGAATGCGTCGGTGATCGAGACCAAGTAATCGCGCAGTGTGATCCAATCGTGCCGGGAGTTTGATGCGCTCTAGTTGCTGTCTGCCTCACAGAGAGAGAAAGCATTTACAGGTTTGCGCGCTGGGGCCGGGCCAGCACACGGCAGGGCATTAAAGCGCCTTGAAGAACACCTTTGAGTTGCGCTGCAGGTTGTAAAGCGATTGCTTCTTCCCGGGGAGAGCCTCTCTACCGGATTCGATAAAGCCCTGCTCGATAAACCAGTGAGCGGTCTGCGTTGTCAATACAAATACATGGGCCAGCCCCAGTGCGCGCGCCTGGTGCTCCAGCTCCTGCAGCAGGCGTTGGCCGCGCTGGCCGCCCCTGTAGTCGGGGTGCGAGACGATGCAGGCTATCTCGCCACAGGCGTCTGGCTTGAAGGGATAAAGCGCGGCCGCGGCGATGATGCGCCCATCGCGCACCAACACACGAAACTGACCGATTTCTCCTTCCAGCAATTCCCGCGAACGTTTAAGCAACACCCCCTGCTGCTCTAGCGGTTCGATTAACTCCAGAATGCCGCCCACGTCATCGATATTGGCCTGCCGGGATTTCTCGAAATCATCGTCTGCGACAAGTGTGCCGCTGCCGTCGTGGGTGAAAAGTTCTTCCAGCAGTGCACAATCATCTGCGTGACTGATGATATGACATCTTTCTACCCCGTTTAGGCACGCCTGTCGGGCAGTATCCAGTAACTGTGTTTGCTCTGCGTTGACCGCGCTTATGGTGCTGATCTCGCCAGCCTTGCACTGCGCAATGAGCGCCCCGGTGATGTCGACGATGCCAGGGGCCTCACCGAACAGTACCAGTTTGTCGGCGTTGATCGCGGCCGAGCACTGCACGGCGATATCTTGCAGAGCCAGGTTAAATATTTCACCCGTGGGCGAGTATCCCAATGGCGAGAGCAGGACAATAGCTCCGTCCTCCAGCTGTCGGTTGATTCCCTGAGCATCTATACGGCGCACCTTGCCCGTATGGTGAAAATCCACGCCGTCCACCACCCCGATGGGGCGGGCAGTGACAAAATTGCCCGAGCACACGCGCATGCTGGCGCCTTGCATGGGAGAGTTGGGCAGTCCCATAGACAATAGTGCTTCTATTTGCGCTCGCAGAGAGCCTGCTGCATCCTTCACGCATTCGAGTGCGGCATGGTCGGTGATGCGCATGCCGTCGTGAAAGCCGGTTTCGAGACCAGCGCTCGACAGGCGTTGGTCAATCTGCAGCCGTGATCCATGAATCACTACGAGGCGCACCCCCAAGCTATTCAGCAGGGCGATATCGTGGATGATAGTGGAGAAGTTTTCATGTTGCGCGGCGGCGCCCCCCAGCATCAGCACGAAGGTCTTGCCCCGGTGTGCATTGATGTAGGGTGCGGAGTTTCGCAGCCAGCGAATGTGATCCCGCCCTTGCGTTGTCACGTGTGTTTCCAAGCCATTGATAAATGTATATTTATTGAAAGAGTTGTAAGGGTACCTAAGCCTGCGTCCGGTACCTAGGGCAATATTGCACAGTCCGTGTCGGTGTGCCGCGGCCGGGTCAGAGGCAATAGTGACGGATACATTGCTCCAGAAGCGCTATGCAGGGCTGTATCTGCTCAAGTTCGAGGTATTCATCTGGTTGGTGTGCCCGGTCGATAGAGCCAGGCCCCATGACCACGGTCTCCATCCCCAGTGCCTGCAGGAAGGGCGCTTCAGTGGCAAATGCAACTGATTCTGCCTGGTATCCGGTAAGGGTTTCAGCCAGTCGCACCAGCTCGCTGCCGGCGGCCTGTTCAAAGGGCTCAATGCTGTCGATCAGGGAGTTGAGCTCGATATTCAGCCCCAGTGTCTCCGCTAACCCCTCAAGCCGGCCTTCTATTTCATTACGTACGCCGCTATTGCTACTGCCCGGTGTCATCCGCAGGTCAAAGTGCAGCGCTGTTTTACCGCAGATTCGATTGGGGCTGTCGCCGCCATGTATACAGCCCAGGTTCAACGTGGGAAACGCGACGCTGAAAAAATCATTGTTATAGCGCGTGGCGAGCTGCTGACGGAATGTCATGAGATCGCTGATCACCGCGTGCATACCATCCAGCGCATTGTTGCCCAGATCAGGATTAGAGGAATGTCCGGCGCGGCCGGTCACAGTCACCGACTCCATCATGATGCCTTTGTGCATGCGCACAGGGACCAGTGAGGTGGGCTCGCCGATAATGGCTGCACGTCCTAAAGGGCGCCCCGAGGCGGCCAGTTGCCGCGCGCCGGCCATAGAGCTTTCTTCGTCGGCTGTGGCCAGCAGGATCAGTGGCTGTTTAAACGCCATGTCGTTGAAAGTGCTGGCGGCGGCGAGGGCCAGCGGAAAGAAACCCTTCATATCAGTGCTGCCCAAACCATACAGTCGGTTGTCCCGCTCGGAGAGACCGAGGGGGTCGCTCTGCCAGCGGCCCTCGTCAAAAGGAACCGTATCTGTATGCCCGGAGAGCACCAGCCCCCCGGGACCACTGCCGCGTGTGGCGATGAGGTTGGCCTTGCTCCCTCCGGGAGTCACGGGTTGTATCTCGATGGTAAACGCCATATTTTCAAGCCAACCGGCGAGCAGATCGATCACGGCGCGGTTGCCCTGGTCCCAACCGGGATCGGTGGAGCTTACAGAAGGCGTGCTGACCAGTTGCCGCAACTGGTCGACAATGATTTTAGGAGACTTGGACATGGGGCCACCGAGCATGGAAACAAGGTCAGTGTAGACAAGGGCGCAAGGAAGTCCAAGTGCGGTGCAACACCCAAGGGTATTGCGCGCTGACCTGTGTACACTGTGTTAGCATGTTTTAGCCTAAAAAATGAGTGCCACTATACGCATGACCTCAGCCTTTATTAGACACCCCCTGGAAACGCGGCTTATTCTTGCTCTAGTGTTAGAGGAGCTGCACGCGGACGGGATGCTGGCGGACGACGACTTTGCCCGCATCGCCAAGCCTCCGCGCATTACCGTGCACCCCTTGGTCTTCCTGTCCGAGTTGCACTTGCCCGATGCCTCTGAGCCAGGTAGTCACCTCACTATCGATAAACTGCTGGATTGGCTTGCGGCGCGTATCTCGCAAGAGGTAGTGCGTATAGACCCGCTGAAAATAAATGTGACTGCGGTAGCCGATGTTATGTCTCGTGCCTTTGCCGAGCGACATGGCATTTTGGCGGTAGAGGTCAACGATAAAGAGGTCGTCATCGCCAGCGCAGAGCCTTTTATACGTTCCTGGGAGAGTAATCTGGAACACGTATTGCGCAAACCGATCCGTCG
The DNA here is from genome assembly GCA_905480565.1 of uncultured Halioglobus sp. Lineage (GTDB taxonomy): Bacteria > Pseudomonadota > Gammaproteobacteria > Pseudomonadales > Halieaceae > Marimicrobium. Next base: position 5,191 of record CAJQQW010000418.1, read on the forward strand.
AGTGCTGGCCGACCCTCGGGAAATTGCTCGCCACACAGGTGACTTCTACAGCATGGCCGGTTCGGTGCGTGGTGCCCATGGTGCGGATAATGTTAGCAATACGGCGGCGTTGGGTAATCTCGAGCAGATGTTGGAAATTGGCGCCATGCACGAGCCGGACGCCAACGATCAGCATGTGGTGAAAATAGTCGATTGGTTATTGCAGTATGCGTTTGAGCAGCGTGCCAGTGATATCCATATCGAACCCCGACGTGATCTTGGGTGTGTGCGCTTTCGTATAGATGGCGTGTTGCACAACGTGTACGAGCTGCCGCCTCAGGTGTGCGCCGCAGTCAGCAGTCGCGTGAAGATTCTTGGGCGCATGGATGTTGCAGAGAAGCGCCGCCCTCAAGATGGCCGTATCAAAACCCTTACGCCGAATGGCACCGAGGTAGAACTGCGCCTCGCCACTTTGCCCACGGCCTTCGGTGAAAAACTGGTGATGCGAATTTTCGATCCGGATGTGCTGCAGCGTAGCTTCGAGCAGCTCGGCCTGGCGGATGACGATTTACAGCACTGGCATGAGATGACCTCCCACGGCCACGGCATTGTGTTGGTTACGGGGCCGACCGGATCCGGCAAAACCACTACCCTGTATTCGACGCTCCGCGAGTTGGCCACCACCGAAGTGAACGTCTGCTCCATCGAGGATCCGATAGAGATGGTTGAAAGTGCGTTTAACCAGATGCAGGTAAATCAATCTATCGATCTGGATTTTTCCGCCGGTGTGCGCGCCCTGATGCGCCAGGATCCAGACATCATCATGATCGGAGAAATCCGCGATCTGGAAACGGCCAGCATGGCGATACAGGCCGCGCTTACCGGCCATTTGGTGCTGTCTACGCTGCACACCAATGATTCACCCAGTTCTCTGTCGCGGCTGCTGGAGCTGGGCGCACCTGCCTATCTGGTTCGCGCGACCCTGCGCGGTATTATGTCCCAGCGTCTGGTCCGTATTCTGTGTGCTGAGTGCAAGGACTTCACCGAGGTCGACCAGGACGCCTGGCAGCAATTGACACAACCTTTCGATGTGCCGCCCCCCAAGCGCATAGCGCGCCCTGTAGGTTGTCTCAAGTGTCGAGAGACTGGCTACATGGGTCGTCAGGGAATCTACGAGGTACTGGTGAATAGCCGCGCCGTGCAGGAACAAATTACGCCGCAGCTGGAAACCGCTAGCATCCGGAAAGCCGCGGTGTCACAAGGAATGCGGACTCTGCGTATCAGTGGTGCCATGCGCGTTGCCAACGGTGAGACAACCATCGAGGAAGTGATGCGTGTTGCGCCTCAGATAGACCATTGAGCTGCAATTCGTGACGCGTTGAGCTGCCGTGAATCTCCCTCCAACAGACCTACCCGAACCCCTTGCCAGTGAGGCGCGGCGGGCCTGGCTCGCGGTGCTTGAAACCGCGGGTGAGTCACTCGCACAGGAACTCGCCGCGGCCCTCGCGGGCAGTTCAGAGGAAGTACAATTGCCGCGTGTTCTGGGCTGCAGCCCTTTTGTCGCCGATACCCTCCGGCGCCAGCCGCAACTGTTGCTGGAGTTGATAAAGAGCGGTGATCTGCAGAAAGCCCTGCCTGTGGATCACTTTCACGTAACATTGCAACATATGGTTAACGCAGGGGGCGCCGATATCGCCTCTATGTTGCGGCGCTACCGGGCGCGACACATGGTGCGCATTGTGTGGCGCGATTTTAGCAGGCTGGCGGATACCCTGGAAACCGTGCGCGACACCTCCTCGCTGGCGGAAGCCGCGATCGCTGCTGCTCTGCAGTGTGCTCATGCCGAATATGCCACGAGGTTTGGCGAACCCCGAGGGCGTCACAGCGGCGAGGCGCAGCAGCTGATTGTGCTG
>CAJQQW010000419.1 GCA_905480565.1 uncultured Halioglobus sp.
AATTATCCACTTAATTACTACATTGGATTCGAGCCCCCTGTAAATCCGAGTATCACGCAAGTGAGTGCGTCCCCTTCAGGTGACCAAGGCAGCAGTACGACCTATAGCAATAGTTTCACCTACGGCGTGAGCGGCCAAGTCAGTGTCAACGGAAAAGGCCCGCAGGCAGGGGTTGGCGTCTCTGCCTCGTGGCAACAATCGGTGTCGACAACGGTTCCGGCGATGGTCGTGGAAGCGGGCGATATTGGCCCTTCCGACGTTGGCGCGTACACCAAATACGAGTACTGCACCGAGGATGATGCAACTGCTGGGAATTGCAGTTCGATGATCCAAATGGAAAAGGGGACCAACATATGTCAAGACTACATCGTGGGGGATCCGCAAGGCGGGCAAAAACCCACCGGTAAATTGTCCAGTACTCTCCAAGCCGCGGCTTGGCAAGTCACGCCGGGGACCTACGGCGACGCGACATCCTTCGACATTGTGGTTAACTGGGATGTTGAGTTAGCAACGAGTACTGCCTACCTTTGGGGTGGTTCATTCGAATACGTTTTAGGGCCGATTGACAACGCGATTGGGGTCGGCCCTACCGGGACATGCAACTCGTACGGCTGTAGTTGCTCCTTCAAGTCCGAGACAACCCAAACACTCCGAAAAAGCTATACCTTCAATGTACCTTTGCCGTCGCCCTGTGCGGCTCCCTCGCCTCCAACTCCGCCGCCGCCCGCGCCCGGCAGCGATTGCTCCGCAACGTTTTGTGCCGCGAACCCTGGCGCCAGCTGCACCGCAACACCCAGTTGCGAATACTGCGACAAGGGTGAGTGCCACGAGTAAACCAAATGCTGCCAAAAAGACACCGACACTGTTATCTGGGAGATGGGTGACAGGGGATTACCGACATTCAACTGTAGCCATGACACTTGCAGCGATCGCGGATCAATCATCCATCTGGACAGTTTACTGGGTGACGTACACCAATTCTGCAAGAAACCGCAGGGGGTGTCTCATGGAGCTTGAACTGCGGAAGTACCAGCAGGACGCACTGAATCAGCACACTGTTGTCCTGCTGGGTAGCCGAGCAGCCACCACTGGCATTCTCAAGCAAGTACTGGTGTGTTTCATTAATCTTGTTAGCGTCAACCACTTTTCCATTGTTAAAAATATGCAGCTCTTGGCTTAGGGCAAGCGTTGGGATAAAAAAATGAGCTGCACCAGGTATTTCATGTGTCGGCAGGCCAACCACTTTCGTTTGACTGGTCAAGCTGGTATACTCCCGTTCATATCGCGTATCTTAATTAGTTACCGAGGTTTTATGTTGACGTTTCGTTGTCTCGCATTGTCCAGCGCACTCTTACTCGCCTCATCTGTTGCCCATTCAGCCACCCAGCGTGTGGATTTCACGCTGACAAGCGCGGGGACAGAAACCGCCACGGGATTCATCACCTATGACGACGTGGTGGTAGCAGCTGATAATAATGTTGTAGGAAACGGTGGGCTTTGTTCTGGATCGGCTGATAACTCAATAGATTATCAGCTGACCTTTACTGGAGGCGCTGCTGATGGTGTTGTCTTCAATAAATCGGATTGTAGCTCCGCTCCAGCGTTCTGTGACGCTCCCGACTTTAATGTCGATGTTAACTTTTTTAGCTGTTCTGCTGGTGGCTTCACAGCCAACGGGGTCGCTCCAAACACTCTCGATGTGAGTGGGGTGCGTTACACGTTCGCATCCATCTCCGCACCCGCACCCGCTGCACCCGCCACGCCAGTACCAGCATTGCCCATGGGAGTACTATGGATACTCGGCAGTCTCGTAGGTCTCCTGGGAATCCGTCGGCTGCGTAAAGCCGCCTAATCTATTCCTTAAGCACCACAACAGAAGCCTCGCTTAGTGCGGGGCTTCTGCCTTTTTGGAGAGCCAAAAGTGCCCTTTTGCAAGGGAGAGTGGCACCCCACGCGCACTGTAATGCAAACAGGCCCCCCGCCCCCGTCGAGTGACCTGCCCGCATTAACTGGTCCAGGTTGAATGTTAGTTCACGCTGCCTTTTTCTGCATGGGTATTTCCTGATTAGGTAACAATGTCTCCGGAGCCGGCGGTCTGTATCCCAGTGAACTGTGAGGCCGCTCCGTGTTGTAGAACACCCGCCACTGCTCGATCAGTACTTGCGCCTCCCGAAGTGTGTAAAACAACTCCCCGTTCAGCAATTCATCTCTCAGCTTTCCGTTGAAGGACTCACAGTAACCGTTTTCCCAGGGGCTGCCCGGTGTGATGTAGATCGTTTTAGTACCCAGACGGCTCAGCCAGCTCCTGAGCCTATTGGCGACCATTTCCGGACCATTGTCAGAGCGTATGTGCTCAGGAATACCGTGGGTCTCCATCAGGTCGGCAAAGACATCAATCGCATCCTTGCCCCGGATACGGCGTGCCACATGGATGGCCAGACATTCCCGGGTATATTCATCGATGACGACCATCAGCTTGATGGGCCGACCATCCACCGTACGATCAAATACGAAGTCCCACGACCACACGTGGTTGCGATACTCTGGCCTCAAGCGGATGCAGGAACCGTCATTCAGCCACAGTCGGCCACGTTTAGGCTGCTTCTGGGGCACTTTCAGCCCCTCGCGGCGCCAGATACGCATCACCCGACCATGGCTGATCTCCCAACCCTCAGACCTGAGCAAGGCATGTACCCTACGATAGCCGTACCGCCCATACTGGCCCGCAAACCGCAGGATGTCCGCTGTCAGGGCTTCTTCATCCTCACGCGGCTGGGGGACGTAGCGTACGGTATTACGGGAAATGCCCAGCGCCTTGCAGATGCGCCGCTCGGAGTAACCCAGTGCTTTGACGTGGGTGACTGCCTGGCGTCTGCGCGCCGGGCTCAGTACTTTCCCTCGGCGACCTCCTTGAGGATCAGCTTGTCCACGGTCAGGTCGGCAACGGCGCGCTTCAGGCGGGCGTTCTCGGCTTCCAGTTCCTTCAGTCGTTTGGCCTGGTCAACCTTCATACCGCCGTATTCCTTGCGCCAGCGGTAATAGGTCTGCTCGGTGACACCTAGCTGTTTACAAGTCTCTGTGACGGTCTTGCTCTGTGCAAGCAGTACATCGGCTTCACGGAGCTTGTGAATGATCTCTTCGGCGTTGTATCGTTTCTTTGGCATGGTTCAGATCTCCTCAATTGGCTTTTTACCACTTTAGATCTGGACCAGGAAGATGGGGCTAGGTCAC
>CAJQQW010000420.1 GCA_905480565.1 uncultured Halioglobus sp.
TCATGAGCAAGATCGACACGGACGTCATCGGCAAAGGCATGGCGCTGGACACCGGCGTCGACAATGTCGAGCTGATTGCAGTCAATGATGCCATCCGCAACCACCCGGTAGAGGTCATCGGCCGGGAGCTGCGAGGCTATATGACGGCGATGAAGCGAATTGTCTGATTTTGATGCCGCTGCCATTCAAAAGGGGCCAGAGGCCCCTTTTTTTGTGCCCCATGACGCAGGCAGGAATGTTGTGCTCTCATCCTTGCGCAAAACACCGATAGAACCTGAACCGATACAGTCAACATTAGGACACTTTTGCCGCAATGGGCGCGCCCTCCTCCACGCTGCAGACAGCGACAGATGTTATCGCTGACTCGAGCCCTGTGTCGAATGCGCTGCTGGCGACGACAACTCCACCCCTTCCTGGAGGCACAGTAAACACTCAGCCGCGCTGACGCGCGAAAAGGACGTTCCGATAACGGGGCAACGATTAAAGCGAGAGTACCTTCTCACCACGGGAAATCCCCGCGACGCCGGAGCGCACGACTTCCAGCACGTCTCCGTCGGGCATGGCCGCAACAAAGGCATCCAGCTTGTCACTGGGACCGGTCAGCTGAATGGTATAAATAGAGGGTCCGACATCCACGATCTGGCCCCGAAATACATCGGTGGTGCGCTTGATCTCCTCTCGAGCAGCACCCGTGGCCCGGACCTTGATCAACATCAGATCCCGCTCGACATGAGCCCCCTCTGTCAGGTCAGCGAGCTTGACCACATCCACGAGCTTATTGAGCTGCTTGGTCAACTGCTCTATTCGCAGGTCGTCACCCGCGGTTGTCAGGGTGAGCCGCGACAGTGTGGGGTCGTTCGTGGGCGCCACGTTCAAGGTCTCAATGTTGTAACCACGCTGGGAGAAGAGACCAACGACACGAGACAGCGCTCCGGGCTCATTTTCCATCAGCATAGAAATAATCCGTCGCATGTCAGGTCCTCTCGTTCTTGCTAAGCCACATATCCTTCATCGAACCGTTCGGCGCAACGTGCATTGGATACACATGCTCCTTCGGGTCAATAAATATATCGAGGAACACCAGTTTATCCTTCATGGCAAACGCTTCATCCATGGCGGCATCGAGGTCGGCCATTGCGGTTACCTGCATACCCACGTGCCCATAGGACTCAGCCAGCTTTACAAAATCGGGCAGGGAATCTTCATAGGTACTCATGGCATAGCGCCCCTCGTACTGCATGTCCTGCCACTGCTTGACCATTCCTAGGTAGTTATTGCGCAGGTTGATGATCTTCACACCCAGGTTGTACTGGGTGCAAGTGGATAGCTCCTGAATATTCATCTGGATACTGCCCTCACCGGTCACGCAGGCGACATTGGCATCCGGGAACGCCAGCTTTGCACCCATGGCAGCCGGGAGTCCAAATCCCATAGTCCCCAGACCGCCAGAGTTGATCCAGCGGCGGGGCTTATCAAAGGGGTAGTACTGCGCCGCAAACATCTGGTGCTGCCCCACGTCAGACGTGACGTAGGCATCGCCGTTGGTGGCCCGAAACAGGCTCTCGATCACCTGCTGGGGCATAATCGCATCGCTGTCTCCATAACGACGCCCATGAAACAGGCCATGCGCACCACGCCACTCATCAATTTGCTGCCACCACTTGCCCAGTGCTGACTGGTCCGGCAAGTCGGCGTCTTTCTCCTGTATCGCTTCGACCTGGGCGATGAGCTCCGTTAATACAGACTGAACCGGGCCCACAATAGGAATATCGGCCATCACAATCTTGGAAATAGAGGCAGGATCCACATCGATATGAATTATCTTGGCACCGGGGCAAAATTTCTCCACCGTGTTGGTCACGCGGTCATCAAAGCGCGCGCCCACGGCAAGAATACAATCGCTGTAGTGCATGGCCATGTTGGCTTCGTAAAAACCGTGCATTCCGAGCATGCCAAGAAACTGCGGATCGGTCCCCGGAAACGCGCCAAGTCCCATCAGGGTATTAGTCACCGGGAAGTTGAGGTGCCTCGCCAGCCGCGTCAACAGCTCGCTGCTCTCCCCCAATATAACGCCACCGCCGCTGTAGATAATCGGCCGCTTCGCGGCGAGCAGGAGTCGTGCCGCTTTCTTCACCTGCCCGGTATGGCCGCGCTGCGCAGGCGAGTACGAGCGCATCTTGACCGACTGGGGATACTCGTACTCGAATTTCTCATCGGGCCGGGTCAGGTCTTTGGGAATGTCGATCACCACAGGGCCCGGCCGACCGCTGACCGCGATGTGGAACGCTTTCTTGATAATCCCGGGCAGATCCTCCGTGCGCCTTACCATGAAGCTATGCTTCACGATGGGACGGGATATACCGATCATGTCCGTCTCCTGAAAGGCGTCTTCACCGATCAGATGGCTCTGCACCTGCCCGGATAAAACCACCATGGGCGTTGAATCCATATAAGCCGTGGCAATCCCGGTGATCGCGTTGGTTGCTCCGGGCCCGGATGTTACCAACACCACGCCCGGCTTCCCCGTTGCGCGCGTATAACCATCCGCCGCATGCGTAGCCGCCTGCTCGTGTCGCACGAGCACATGGGGCACTTTACAATCCTTGAACAGCGCATCGTAAATGTGTAGAACCGCACCACCCGGATAGCCGAAAATGTACTCGACGCCTTCGTCTTCCAGAGCGCGGGCGATCATTTCACCGCCAGATAACAACTCCACCATCATTCTCCAAATCAAAACGACCAGCGCGTAACCCTCGCCGGCACATTCCAAAAACAGTGTGTGGGTATTGCTACAGAATTACCCGGAACGGGTATTTCCCAAGCTACACCACCCCATTTCAAGCTCGATACACCGCCCGGAATCACCCAATCTAGGATTACGATCACGAACAGCCCGTGTATCGGTCGCCCTGCGGGGTAGCGCAGTGTCTGGCCCTCAACCCGGCCGATGCGGCACGAATTGAATACGGGACTTCCAAACAGCTGCGTCAAATAATCGGATTAACGCAGTAAGCCAGCGGCCGAGGGTACTCGACATTAGCCGTTGCCATTTGCAAGACCGCTATATTGTCGCGCCCCAATGTCGGTCAAGTCAACCAGCAGACGGCCAAGGTGCGATTTAGTCACACTTTCACAGATTGCCCGCAGTGGTGATCTGGAGTATTTTCTCAGTGATAACAAGCTATTGGGCGGATAACCCGTTGAAGCCAATGCCCCTTTTTCCAATCGTTGCCATGGCGCTGCTACTCTGGGCAGCCGGCGCCAGCACCAGCGAAACCCTGTACCGGTGGGTGGATAACAGCGGAAATCAGGTCAACAGCGACAGACCGCCCGCGGCGGGAATCAAGTACGAGATCATCTCCACACAGTCCAGCATGGTGCGCAGCGTGAATCCCCAGAACGTGAGTGCCTCGGCGGAGAACACGAATGAGGACGCCACACCAGACTCGCCATCACCGTCACCTGGCCGCAGCGCCACCGAGAAGAACCCGCAATTTTGCGCTCAGGCGAGGGACAACCTCACGCAACTGGACACTCGGGCACGTATTCGAATGCGCAACGCCGACGGCGAGATTCGCTACTTGAACGAGAAAGAACGCGCCGCAGAACGCGATAAAGCGATTATGTCTATTGAGGCTCACTGTGAATAAACAGATCCGGCTAAGCACATGCACATGCGTCGCCGCGCTGTTACTGGCAGCGGTGCTGGGGCGATCCTATCTCGCCGAAGCCCAGTCCGCCGTCTACCGATGGGTAGATGCGCAGGGCAACCTCGTTATGAGTGACATGCCACCCCCCGACGGAACCGTCTATGAGAGTCTGGGGACCAGAGAGACGATTAATCCAGCGGATGCCTTTGACTCGCCGCAGAACGAGGAGCAACGAAGCATAGACAGAGGGTTATCTGAGGACTTGAAACCCTCCACGAATAAGGAGCAGGATGCCTTTGCGTCGTCCGCGAACAATAATGAGCGCTGCGCACAGGCAAAAAATAATCTGTCAGCATTGAGTGAGGCGGGCCCTATCACGGTGCGCAATGATCAGGGCATACCGAGAGACCTGACCGCCGATGAAGTCCAGATTCAGCTACAAGCCACCCGCGCACAGATCGCTGTTTACTGCGACGTCCCGCAAACTGACGAGTGATAAGCTACCGCGTAATTCCCACACCTCTCCGCGGCGAAAAAAAACGGGAACCCCAGCTGAGGCCCCCGCTTTTTTCTGCACAACAACATAGATAATATTTCACCTGCTACTGCTATGTCCCGTCTCGGTCAATATCCTCCGTGAAGTACACACGTTGGCGTATCGGCGGCGCGTTTGGCACAACCACTACAGGCTCAAAACCATTACAACCAATGCACACGGTCTCGGTCGTGCAAGCGCCCGCAACACTACAATCATCATCCACTTCCTCACAATCTCCACCGTCACAGGCTAATCTTCCTTCGTGGATGGTCACCGTCACCAGCACAGGCGGAATGGGCAGCCCCGGTGAATCAATGATTACGCCCGCAGTAAATTCCGGATCGAAAAGGTTTATTGAATAGGAAGTGCCGATGCCGAGAGGTTCCGCGCAAATCCCGTCACTGACGCCGCCAGGTTGAAAGCTATTGAAGAACACTTTGCCGCCGCCGATTACCGCGGGGTTCGCCACTTGCTCGCCGCGATCGGGCAGATCCATATACCAGCCGTCATCGGACAATGGCGCGAACGCCCCAGCGGGATTCTCCACTACAGCGTACATAGTGTCTCCATCGAGATCCACCACATAAGTCTCCCCGACATCAAGCGTCTCGTTGCTGTCGACAATCGTCTTATACGGCTCGTCAATCAGCAGATAAAAGCGATTCTGTACATCGGATGCGTAGGGGTAATTGACCTCCAGTGGCCGCTCTCTATCGCCACTGCCGATCGCCAGCACAATTTGACCCTGGAGTGCACCTGCCGCAGGCGCATTATAGAAGCGCAACGATGAGGTATCGGTATACGCAATTTTCTCAATACTCCACTCTTCCTTCGCAAGAGCGTTTATTCCCGACTCTGGATCGGCCTGGCTCATCGAGACAAAGTTGACCCGGTACAAGCTGCCTCCCACGTCGGCCACGTAAAGAAAATCAATTGTGTCGTCGAAGTTAATATCAATCGGCACAACATCCGTGATGACCGGTGCGTCAGTCTCCAGTAGTGCCAGCAGCTCACCGGTGATGGCGTCGAGGATATAGACCCCCGCACCCTTGGCCGCATTACACGCGGCGTCGGGATAGGCTGCCACATCAGCGTTGAGACAATCGTCAAATCCACCCCCGAAGGCTACAATCAGCTGCGAGTCACCCTCAACGTCGGTGTAGCCTGCTACAACCCCCCCGATAGGCTTGGACCAACTTTGGCCCATACCGGTGAAACCAGCAGTACAGTTGGTATCTCCTACGAGATCCTCACAACCCGCTCGCCATAACAGCTCCGGATTCTCGTCCGGGTCTGTGACGTCAAGCGCATACACCATGCGCCCGCCCCGACGCATGGTCGGGTAAATATAGGCGTAGCTGAGCGCATTATCTCCGTCATAGCCCGCAATGAGACCGGTACTCCCATCAAAGAAGTAATCTTTGGGGTCATGCTGAAAGCCCTGCTCTTCCTCTGCGCCGGTATACTCTACCAGCGGGTAGTTTTCGTACAAACGGTCGAGTTTTTCGAAATGCTCAGGGGCAACCAGCGACCAGCGCTCGGTGCCATCCGCGCCATTCACCGCGCGATAATCGCCACTATTTGTGCCGTAATAAATCGTCACGGAGTCACTCGCATGACGAAAAGCCAATGGGGAAGAGTGCACAACGTCACCGTGAATGGACGCCCGCAAGCCCGCAACCGGCGCCGCTTTATCGGTGCCCGTTTCATCGCCGATAAAATAATCGTAAACAGGCTGTCCACCCATCGCTACCGCGTCACCTGCAGCGACTTCAAGTGGCCGAAGCGTATTTTCGCCGCTCACGGTCAAGAGGTTACGTATACTGGCGCTCTCCAGGGCGCGCAGCTGCTGCCCTGCGCCGCCTTTCTCTACGAAATAGCCGTCGGGCAGATCCGACCACACATTTTCTGTTACATCCGGGTCCGCGCATTCTCCCTCTACCGGGGGGTCAATGCCGAGATTTTCCCAATAGTTGGCAGAGTCATCAGTCCAAAAGCTTTGCGCGCAGGGCTTTGGAAAACCTGAAGCAGAGTTAATCGCCTCGTCCGAATTAACATCAGCCACTCTGGGTATATTGTTGAACAGCGCCAGCTGATAGCGCTTGAGATTACCGAACCAACGCGGCTCCTTACCGAGAGAGGGGCGGAACATACCGATGTATAATTGGTTGTCCACCCTGGCACGGTTAGTAGTGCTCAGGGGCAAGCTCACTGCGGCAAAACTCGATTCCTTCGCAATAATATCGCCAACAATTGAGTTAAGTGCCGTCACGATCTCGTCTTCATTCTTGGCTTGGAAATAGCGGCCACCGCCGACATTGGCCGCTGTGAACCACACCTTACTCAAGTCTTCATTTTGTTGTGCATTGAACACGTCGATGACGTAGGTACTCACCCTGACATCCTCGGACAAAACCTCTCCGTCGACCGTCGCTGAATAGGGAATGCCGACGTTATACAAAAATTTCGCCCAGTCATCGAAGTTGTATGCAAGCCCGCTGCTATCATCGTACCCAGCACCCGGCACGAAAATCTCCACAGTCTCAGCAGGGATCACTGTGTCCGGGGCACATTCACCCGGAATCACGGTGCCCGGTGGCACCCAAGGCCCATCCACACACACGCCAGGAATAATTTCTGTGTCTTCATATTCAGGAATAACCACATCCCAACGGTACGTACGATTCGACTTTTTACCCGTCGTCTGACACCCCGGGTGAGAGCTTGCCAACGACGTGCAGGAACAATTAGTTTGATCCTCACAAAACCCGCTCGTATTTTCATCCGCAGTACACGCCGCTTGCTCGGTCGTTTTCCAACAGCCCTGAGAGGGCTGCGTCTGTTCTGGTACCACCGTTATAACTTCTTGATCTTCACAAATTTGCTCAAAGTAGCCCACTTCGACCACGGTGTCCGGCGCACAAACTCCAGGAATTACCTGCTCTTCGATAAAGCGTTCCTCTGTCTCGAAATCCCAGACCGGCAGAGGATCGCCACTGGAATCACCCGCCACGGAGTCGGATAGGGTTTTACCGGCCGTCACGTAGGCCGCCCTGAGGGCGTCACTGTTTGTTGAGTCATCACTGGCAATACTGCCGTTCGCATTATTACCAATGAATATCAGGTAGGTATCAGCGCAGACATCCAGATTACCGAGAGGGGACTGGAACACATCATAAGGCGACGCATAGGCGTCTTCGTCGGCAATAGACGCTGGCGTACCTATTCCTGCATTACTGTGGTCGATACCACTTAAGTAATTATAAAAGTCCCATGGCAGATCTCCGTAGGGATTGCTTGAGCTGCGCTTTTCAACTGGGTCGTTAATATTGTTGAAAATGGTATCAAGGTGCGCATCGAAAATGGGATGACTCGTTTCGTTTAGCGCTTGCAAATCGAATCGCACAAAGCCCGCGTTATTGTCAGACGAGGCACCGCCGGTATTGTATTCCACGATACCCACATTCAACTGGCCATCGAGATTTGCAAAGGCCGTTTTAATAGCACGCACCTCAGACTGGCCCTGCGTTAAACCACCTGGCCACTTCTGCGACTGCCTGGACCAGTTGGACGTGTTATCCAGTACAAATATAACGTTCGGTAGACTGGGATCAGAGGCCGAAGTCCCGGCGAAAATATCGATGTCCTCAGCGTGACCTGCTCCGCTGATACACAACGCTAAGAATAAAAAAATCTCGATATAACGATGTCTTGTGCTGATTTTCATATGTAAATACTCCTGATTAAACCCAGGTCTTATTTTTGCCCCAGGCTTCACCTCCCCCGCCGCCGACAACATCAGCTAGGGCAGCTATCTTCTGCATCATTGAGCGCAATGAGAATAGATACTCCCTGTCGCAATACGATCGCGGCACCCGTAATGGCATCCTCCGCTCGCGCTTCAAACTCCCACACTGAATAACCGCACATCGAATACTCCACCGGCGCTCCAGCTAGCGCTGGGAGGTAACAACTTGCCTGCGCCGCGGAGCCAAAGTGATCGAGATCAGCATTAGGAGTGGGCAACACCACCATGCACGTCGGAGGTGAAATTTCCACTATCACATCTTCCCTGCCATCCGCGTTCAAGTCGTAACAGACAAAATTGTCGTGCCCCTCAGACTTACAAGAACGACCAGCCGCAAAAATATCGTCAGGTGAGTCCACGAACTCCCGCTCACTAATTGCCTCTTCAATCGCCGCGAGAGCAGATAGACGAACCTGTTCACGGCTCTCAAAGTTTTTCGCGACTTTCAGGTTGGCCTGCACCAGATTAGATGAAGACACCACCATTAGGGTGACCGCAAGCAACATTACCATCGCGATGATCATTACCACACCGTGCTGGCTTTTTGCCCTATACGGTTTGTTATCTACCATTACTGCCTCCGCCCCGCTACGTTGCGCAAGCTCACCGTACGCACATACAGTTGGCGTCGATAATTTTCGAAACCTTCAGGAACAGAAAAATTAGCTCCTGCAATAGTGTAATCCCGCGTATCTTCGAAGCCAGGACTGGGGTCGAGGTTGCGCACCATCATATAAATGCGCACCATCGCCACATCTGACCAACCCTCGGGAAAGCCGTTTTCATCGGGCGGCGATTCATCTTCAAATTTTGTGGTCGGCTCCAGCGTGTAACCATCAATATTGTCATCCACTTGACCATCACCACTTCTGTCCATGCCAAACTCGAAGCGCAGCATTTCCACACCTTCGACCACGGGCGCCTGGACGTATTCATCCGCCACGAGATCGGCCCGCATTAACTCGCCCCGATCTTCCTCATCAACTCCATAACTTTTAAGAAAGTAGATACGGTTTATCAGTCGGTATATGGGCGCTCTGGCTTCGAGGCTAGCTGCGTCATCGCAATCGCGCTGCTGATGTATAAATACGGTGTTAAGGTCCGGAGTGCCTGTAACCGGCGCAATGACCTTGGCTACACCGGGCAGAGCAGAGTCGTCGACACCCGCACGAAAACAGGCTTCAGACTGCAAATGAAAGTTACCATTGGCGGCCCCACAACCGTCTTCGCCCAACGCGCAACTACTCGCACGGCGCACGGAGATAAAATCTGATCCCGCCCGGGGAATAATCGAGACCTCGCTCACGCCAGTATCGGTCACAGTGTCGCAGGTGAATGCTCCGCTACCACCCTGAACCGGGATCGTCATCATCTGCAGCATTTCATCATCTTCAGCCATCTGCGGTGCGATCGCATCAATTTCATCGGGACATACGGGCGGAAGCACGAAGTCGCCCGGGCTCGAAGGGTCATCAATGAGCTCCTGACTGCCGATTTCGCCCCAGTACCCTGCGCTCATCAGGTCGCTTTCGATTTCACGTAATGCAAAGGTCGCGTTCTCGATCTGTCGGGCGGAGCGGGAAAGCTCCCATCGAATCACACTATTGTCGTTAGCGACCTGAGTCACACCGAGCATGATAATCACCCCTAGCGCCAGGGCGATCATCATCTCGATAAGGCTGAAGCCCCGGTGCCCATGCATTAATTGTCCAGAGGAGTGCATAGTTATCAGTCCAGACTTGCTATTACAGTGTCAATACTGGCTACCCGGCGAAATTCATCCTCGCCAAACGCCCCTTGTCCACAGAGTGAAGCCGGTGCCGCAGTTTTGGCCATACCCTGCCAAGCGATCGTCAGTCGCACAATGGCCTCGCCGTAGGCGGAACCGGCAATATTTTCGATGCAACCTATCGCGCCATTTACACTGCCCATGTTGGTTACGCTGCCATCACCCTTCTCCAACGTCACCGCAGCTCCCTCCAACGCGTAATTCCATTCGCATAAATCTCGCAGGGGTGCGTTGTCGATAATATCAAGGCAATCTTGCCCCGCAT
>CAJQQW010000421.1 GCA_905480565.1 uncultured Halioglobus sp.
GTGTTTTTAAGTGCATAATGAAATATCAACAACTTTTCTTTAGCGCCGAACAGCATAAAAACCGGGTATAAAAGGGTGTTTTTTAGAAAGAAGAGGCTATGTATGCAGTGAGTTGGTCGCTTTTAAGACTATTTCGCTACAAGTATTTTTTTTCATATTCTAAATAGATGTAAAAAATGGACTGTTGCGCGTTTAGCCTGGACCAGCAGCCCGGTGCAGGCTTTACCGGCGAGACGGTGGGTTCCGTGCTGATTTCCGCAACGGTTTAAGCTGCTTATGCTGGCACCAGGGTGTGTTGGCGAGGCAGCCTGAAAACAATGCATTTTGGTTTCGCGGCTGTTGCCGTTGGCCATTAAAAGGTGAAGCGCGCGGGCGACCGCACACGTTTCGACAACAACCCCGGTGGATTGACACGACGGGGATACGTTGTCGGCCATCGCAGACGCATAACAGGTCACTGTAAGCTCCCCGAGTCGATCAAGGGCATGGGGATAAAACTAGGCTGCTTGCTCCATGAGTAGAATAATCTTGCCCATGTGCGTGCCCTCCTGCATGCGCGCGTGTGCTTGCTCCACCTCTGCCAGTGGGTAGGTGCTGTCGATAACAGGACGTATGTCGCCATTCTCAAGGTGCGGAAAAACTGTGGCCATGATCTCGTTCTTCATGGTCGCTTTCTGTTCGAAAGTTTGTGCCCTCAGGGTTGATCCGGTCATCACCAGGCGTTTTATCAACAGGGGAGCAAAATTCACTTCGGTTTTGAAACCGCGCATGTAGGCGATATTTACGATGCGACCTTCGGGAGCTGCCAGATTCAGGTTCTTCTGAATGTAATCCCCCCCCACCATGTCCAGCGTCACGTTGACGCCGTTACGCAAGCCAAGATCAGACAGTACCTGCTCGAAGTCCTCGGTCTTGTAGTTGATTGCGCGAGTGGCACCGCGCGCTTCCAGCGCCCTGCATTTTTCATCTGAGCCCGCTGTGGTGTAGACGACTGCACCGAGAGCATTCGCCATCATAACCCCCATGGTGCCCATACCGCTTGCGCCGCCATGAATCAGCACCCGTTCACCTGCCAGCAAGCGCGCGCGCTGGTAGAGGTTATGCCAAATGGTGAGCAGTGCCTCGGGGAGGGCTGCAGCCTCTGTCATGCTGAAGCCTGTCGGGATGGGCAAGCACTGTCCGACAGGAGCGACCGCGTATTCAGCGTAGCCGCCGCCGTGTGTCAGTGCGCAGACAGGGTCGCCCGTGTGCCAGTCCTCGACTGCTTCGCCGCTGGCGACAACAGTACCGGCGACCTCCAGGCCGAGGATCGAGGATGCATCTTCCGGTGGCGGGTACAGGCCCGCCCTCTGCAGCAGGTCTGCACGGTTAATGCCAGCTGCTACTACTTTTATCAGTATTTCGTCGGAACGCGGTGTGGGTACTGCTCCGCTTGCGATATACAGAGGCGCGTCTGCCGCATCGATGGCAACGTGCCGGCAGTGTTTAGGGATTGTATTTTTCGACATGGGAGGGCTCAATTCTTGTGCGGTGTGCGTGAGGCTCATTGTGCCACAAGCGGGCGAAACCAGAACCGTCCGTGAACGTCCGCGGCAGAGATTCAGCGTTGGTCTTGCGGCTACTTACCGACCACAGCGCCGCTGGCCAGTCTTGCCGCAATGTCCTCCTCGCTGAGGCCGAACTCACGCAGAATGGTCTCGGTATGTTCGCCTATCTCTGCCGCAGGATGACGAATTTCGCCGGGAGTGCGGCTGAAGCGCGGGCCCGGCGCGGGTTGCCAAACCTCCCCGTCGTCGATAAATGACTCTCTGGCCTGATGGTGTGGGTGGTGTCGCGCTTCGCTCATGGCCAGTACCGGCGCGTAGCAGACATCGGCGCCAGCCATTATCGCGTCCCATTCGTCGCGGGTGCGGCGCTTGATAATCTCAGCCATTTTATCTTTCATTGCCGGCCAGTTTTCCGCATCAAACTGGTGCTCAAAATGCACCGCGTCGTCGCCAAGCTTTTCCAGCAGGGCGGCGTAGAACTGAGGTTCGATAGACCCCAGGGAGACGTATTTGCCGTCGCTGGTCTCGTATACCTCGTAAAAATGAGAGCCAGAGTCCAGTAGATTGGTACCCCGTTCCTCGCTCCAGAATTCTGCCTGCTGCGCGGCGAAGGTACTGGCCATAAGGGTGGCGGCGCCGTCGATCATGGCAGCGTCCACGACTTGCCCCTGCCCGGAGCTCTTCGCCTCCAATAGGGCGCAGACCATGCCGTAGGCAAGCCACAGACCACCGCCACCAAAATCGCCCACCAGGTTTAGCGGGATCGCGGGCTTCTCGCCCCGTCGCCCAATGGGATAGAGGGCTCCACTCAAGGCTACATAATTTATGTCGTGGCCTGCCTCCTGCGCCATAGGGCCCTCCTGTCCCCAGCCGGTCATACGGCCATAGACCAGTGCGGGGTTGTGTGTGAGACAGACGTCGGGACCCAGGCCAAGCCGCTCCATAACCCCGGGCCTATTCCCTTCAATAAGCCCGTCCGCTTTTTGCAGCAGGCGCAGCACGGTGTCCACGCCGTCGGGCTCTTTCAGATTGACACTTATGCAGCGCTTGTTGCGATTGAGAAAGTCGAGCTTGGGGTTGTGTACAGAGGTGAACAAGCTGCCGCCGGGACGCTCTACCCGGATCACGTCGGCGCCCATGTCTGCCAATAGCATTGCGGCGAAGGGTCCGGGTCCAATGCCGGCGATTTCAACGATGGTGAGTCCCTGTAGAGGTCCCATGGTGTCAGCTCCGTGGTCAATGATACTGCGCAAGAGCGTGCCCGGTTCGGTATCGGGGTGCAATGATGCGACAGGTCAGATGTCTTTGCAGATAAGGCGCTCGAATACGCCCCGGGCTTCTTCCAGTTTGGCGAATACCGGGAAACTGTGGTCCAGGGCCCAACTGGTGGTGAGGATATTCAATGTGCCCACGACCACTGAGGCGAGTATCTCGGGGGAAAACTCTGTGTTCACGTCGCCGTGTTCCCTGCCCGCATGAATCAGGCCGACAAAGCTTTCCATGGCCGTGTTACCAAGCTCGGCCTGCTTCTCCCTGTCCTGGGCGATCACCGAGGGGCCGATGACGATCAGCTGTCGGTCGATCTCGTTCATGCCGGCGAAATTCGACTCAATGTAGTCAATCATGGCTTCGAGACGGGATCGGGTAGTGGGATGGTTGGCCATAAGCTGCTGCAGCATGGGGCCCATCTGGCTATATAGCTTCGAAATGCCCAGCCCACCGAGCAGGGCGTGCTTGTTGGGGTAGTGCCCGTAGAAGGTGCGCCGGGCCACGTCTGCTTCAATGCATATCTGCTCGATACTGGTTTCTTCTATACCGTGACGTTGGAACAGGGCGTAAGCCGCATCTTCGATGCGCGCACGGATCTCCAACTTACGCTTCTCGCGGCGGCCCAGCGGCGCCTCTGCCGTTTCCATGAAATTTCCGTCAGGGG
>CAJQQW010000422.1 GCA_905480565.1 uncultured Halioglobus sp.
GGGCCATCAGGCTGAAGACTGGCAGGTAGCCATACGACAACCGCAACGACCAGCGTGAGCAGTATTGCCAGAGTTGGCATGACCCAGCGCGGTGTCGCTGTAGACGGGAGCGGTGCGCCTGAGGCCGGTGGCGCGGCTGCAACAGGGGCCGGCTTGGCCGCATCAAAGGGCGTCGGTTTTACTGGATCATTGTGCAGGGACATCCCTTGGCGGCCTTGTGAACGGAGACGGCGAGTCTAAAGTGTATCAGCTGAGTTGGGAGATTCCTCGGGTGAGGCTAGTTCACCGATCTCCGCGCGGTAAATATCGGCCAGCAGCTCGCGCCACTGGCCGTACTGTTGTTCCACGTTGCCGCTGAGGGTGACCGTTTGGTCCTCCAACTCAATCACCTGTGGACTGACCTCAGCCTCGAGGGATGCCCCCAGTTCCTCCAGCTCTGCGACATGAAACTGGGCCTCGTTGCGTTTTTCAAGTCCGCTTTTCAACAGGTAGCCGCCACCAAGCACACCAATCTGTCCCGCGGCCCGGGTGGCAGCGCTATCGCCAGTGGTCGCGGCTGCCAGCCCCGCCAGAATGGCGACACCTCCGGCGATTAATCGCCTTGTACTTTCTGCTTGTAGCTCCTGTGCGGCCAGTGCAGCGTAGTAGCTGTTGCGTCGCCACTCCTGGTAAGGGCTGCTCATCAGCAGGTCAAAATTGGTGTAGTAGCCTTGCAGAGTGTCCACGTAGACATGGTCGCGCTCCCGTATTTGTCGCACACGCTCCATCATGGGGTCGCCATCGGCGGGTAGACGCCGAATCCCGTACTGCCCTTTGCGGTTTTTTTCGAGGTAGCCAGTGAATGCATCCGGCGAAAAATCCTGGGCAAAGCGCAGCTCCGTGACGGCCCGTATGGCGCTGAGATCGTCGACGCTCAGGCTCTCCGAGTAGGTCAATAAATCATTGGCAATGGTGTGATACACCGCCTGGAATGGATCGTAGGGATTGCGTGTGGAGGGCTGGTAGGCGTAGCGGCTGGCGCGCCCCTTGTACGTCTTGTCCAGCCAGACCTGGCCGCGGGAGTCAGTAGCCACAATTTCCAGCTGTAACTGTTCCCCATCTGAGTGCATGATTTTGCCACGCACGATCAGATCGGTGATTTGGCTATCGTTTGGCACGACCCGCACCGCACCCCACGCACCGCTGCCTTGCATGGCGCTGGCAAGTTGCAACGGCATAAAGCGAGACTCTGCCTTGCGCACCTCGGGGTAAACTTGATCATCTTCATCGTAGTCATCCAGCCCCGGTTCGAAAATCACGATGGCAACATCGAGCAACAAGGCCTCGGGTACCAGTGCAGCGGGCGTCTGGATCGGCGGCACAGAGGTGCTCTTGATAGACTGGCTGACGCAAGCGGTCAGCAGCAGGCAGAGCATGCCAAGGAGAAACAGGCGAACAGTATTCACGGGTCAATCCCTTTGTATTTGCGGTATTCATCCCATAATTTTTCCCGAATAGCGGGATCGGGTTCGCGCATCGCAGCCTCTCGCAATTGCCGGGCGACGACGTCATCGTCGTCTCCGGCAGGAATACCCGCAGGCGGCGGATACTTCGCCGTGTTCTGGGGTGGGCCGCCGCTGGCGCCACCGAGACCGCCGCCGTAGCCGCCGGCACTGGCTACGCCGCCACCGTAGGGGCTGTCCGCCTCTGCGCTTGCTGAGCTATAGCCTGCGCCACCGCTGCCGGTGGCAGGAGGCGGTGCCTGCTCTCTCGCGGCTTCGCGCTGCTGCGTCTCTGTTTGCATGATGATATCGTCGAACTCCCCGGCACCTCGCGCCAGCTCCGCATCGAGAATGGCAATCTGTTCACCCGGTGTCAGAGCCCCTTCGGTATTGTCGCTACCGTAAACTCCGCCCGCGCCGTAAGGGCTGCTCTCATCGCTGGTACCCGCTGTTCCGGCACCGGCACCGGCACCGGCACCGGCACCGGCACCGGGCATGGCACTGGCGATCTCCCCATAGGCCTCAGGAACGCCGCCTCCGCCGGGTGTTTCTGAGCTGCCGCTGTCGGGTTCATCTCTCAGGTCAGGGAGGCCCGCGGCACCGGTTTGCGCATTACCAAAGCCGGATTCGCCAGTGTCAGCAGTGGCTTCGCCAGTGCCGGCTTCTGCGCCGGATTGTCCGTTCGAGGAGGAGTCATTGCTCTCTACCCCGGCGGTTTGTTGCGAGTCACTTGCCCCGCCAGATTGGCTACCGCTGGTGCCGGTACCCTCTCCGGCGGCACTCTCGCCCCCGGAGGCTGTCTCGCCCTCGGCGCCGCTGCCGGTCGGACCCTGTTTGCTTCCGGAGGTGCTGCCAGCCGCGCCGCCGGCGCTGCTGGTGGGCGGCGGGGTGCTGGGTGAACTTGATTCCTGCGGCTTGGGCGGGTTGCTGGCACTGGGGCATCCCGACAGGAGCAGGCACAGGCAGGCCGCGCCTGTCGCGCAGCCGAGCGCGCGCAGGGTGCCTCTACTGGATGTCGAAGGCTTTGACAATGTGCTCTGCCTCTACGGGTTGTCCCGCTTCTATGCGTGGACGAAACATTGTGTTGCGTAACTGTCGCATTAATCGTGATGCCCGCCTTTCATCGATATCATTCTCATCCAGCCGCTCCAGTTCTCGCACACGGCCTCGCTCACTGACGTTAAATGACAGCAGTATATCGGCTTCTTCCGGCTTCACGGCCGGCGGCAGCGTGTTCACCGCCTCGAAGTCGGGCAGGGGAACAGGCTCCCCAAACAGCATTTTACTCATAGTTTGGGCATCATCAGCCTCCGCAAGTTCCGTCTCTGCGGCCTGATAGGCGGCGAAAGCGCTTTCCGTCTTGCCATTCCACAGCCGCCAGTCCCCCAGCATGACCATGGAGCGGGCTCTGGAGAGCGCGTCCTCGGGTGCTCGCTCCTGTTCGATATCCGACAGTGTGCCGAGCACTGCGTTACCCTGCTGGTAACTTTTTGCGCGGTACTTGTTGAAGCGCATTAGCGTCTCATTGGGTCGCCCGTCGTCTCCAAAAGACTGGTTCGGGCTTGCCACATCATAGCTGGAAATCAAATACTGGGTTTGCAACATACCGAGTAAAGGCGGCAGCAAACTCGGTGAAGAGTCTCCTTCCCGGTCTACGATATCACTTATTGCCAGCCGATAGAGTTCCCACATGTTCATCAGGCGAGCGTAGCGCTCCGAACCCTCAAGGCCAAGTTGATAAGCCTCAAATTGCCATCTGGCCTGAGCCATCAGGGCCTGCGGCAGCCCCTCGTTATTTTGCAAACTGTTCATTTGCACCCGGTAGAGGTAGTTCTGACGCTCATCGGCTTCGGTGTAATCCCGCTGCGCCTTGTGACTGTCAATCTCTGCTTGTAACAGGGGTATCTGCTGGGCGCAGTAAAGGCCCTCGTTGATACGGGTCAGGTGGACACCCCGTTTCAGTGCGTCGATAGCTTCTTCATGTCGGCCCTCGCGCTGCAGAGCCAGGCCAAGCCCAAGCAAGGACTCGGATAGTCCGGCAGCGTAGGCGCCTCCGCGGGATTCAATGGCCGCAATGGCCCGCTGATAGGATTGCTCATCGAGGCGTTTGTCTACATCTTCCGCTGACACATCGGCCTGTTCCTGTGCCTTGACAGGTAGGGCAGCCAGCAGGGCACTGAGAACAACGCTCATGAAGAGGCTGGGAATGTAGTCGATGCTCATTTAACGTCGCGTCCTGTTTCAAGGCAGACTATACATTGCCTGCAATGGCGGACAAAATACCTCCCCGGCCTGAATCCGGGCGTGATATCAGTCAGAGTGTGGGCAAGATGAGTCAATTTGCAAGGGAAACTGCTGTTGAAGCGGTGGGTGAAAACCTCTACCGAGGTGAATTATGTGAGGGCTGGCGCGTCGGTGAGGTGCCCAACGGGGGCTATGTCATGGCAATCGCCGGGCGAGCCCTGCGGGCAGCGTTGCCGCACCCTGA